>SYEN01000190.1 GCA_005800795.1 Burkholderiales bacterium
ACACCATCGTGACCATCACCGACCGGCAGGGCAACGCACTGGCTTGGGCGACGTCAGGCAGCAACGGATTCAAGGGTTCGCGTAAATCCACGCCCTTTGCCGCGCAAATCGCCGCTGAGCAATGCGGCAAGCTGGCTGTTGAGTGTGGCGTGAAAAACCTCGAAGTACGCATCAAGGGCCCCGGGCCTGGCCGCGAATCTGCAGTGCGCGCGCTGAATGCCGTGGGTTTCAAAATAACTAGCATTTCGGATGTGACGCCGGTACCGCATAACGGCTGCCGTCCTCCGAAAAAGCGCCGCGTTTAAGGAGATCCCAGAATGGCAAGGAATCTCGATCCGAAGTGCAGACAATGCCGCCGCGAGGGCGAAAAACTGTTCCTCAAGGGCGAAAAGTGTTTTACCGACAAGTGTGCGATAGAGCGTCGCAACTATCCGCCGGGGCAGCACGGCCAGAAGCAGGCGCGCCTGTCCGGCTATGGCGTGCAACTGCGTGAGAAACAGAAAATTCGCCGCATTTACGGTTTGCTCGAAGGCCAGTTCCGTTTGGTGTACAAAGAGGCCGCTTCGAGCAAGGGCGTGACCGGCGAATCTCTGCTGCAAATGCTGGAGAGCCGTCTGGATACCGTCACCTATCGCATGGGCTTTGGCGCTTCACGTACCGAAGCACGCCAGGTGGTTCGTCACAACGGCATTCTCGTGAACGGACGGCGTGTGAACATCCCGTCGTATCAGTGCCGTCCGGGCGATGTGGTCGAAGTAGCCGGACCGTCCAAGGGTCAACTGCGCATCAAGGCTGCCGCTGAGGCAGCCGAATCGCGCGGTCGCGCCGAGTGGATCGAAGTGGATACCAAAGCGTTGAAAGGCACGTTCAAGGCGCGTCCGCAGCGCTCGGAATTGCCGTCGTCAATTAACGAATCGCTGGTGGTCGAACTTTACTCGAAGTAAAGGGTCGCACGCAGTGTTGCAATAAGGCAATTTTGGCCGTCGCGGGTTGTTGTTGTAGTTGGTCGTATCTGTTTTTGCCCGTTTCACCACGTGGCGCAAGCACTACCGGATTAGCTTGTAACGATTTATCGAAGGGGCCCCCCAACCATGTCCAGCACCGCATTTCTGAAGCCTCGTATCATCGATGTTCAGAATCTTTCCACGCACCACGCGCGGCTCACCATGGAGCCGTTCGAGCGCGGCTATGGTCATACGCTCGGCAACGCGTTGCGCCGTACTCTGCTGTCTTCCATGCCAGGCTATGCTGCAACTGAAGTGAGCATTGCCGGCGTGTTGCATGAATACTCCACGCTGGATGGCGTGCAGGAAGACGTTGTTGATATTCTGTTGAATCTCAAGGGTGTAGTGCTGAAGTTGCACAACCGCGACGACGCCACCCTCTCGCTCAAGAAAGCCGGCGAAGGCGTGGTCACTGCTGCCGATATCGAACAAAACCACGATGTCGAAATCGTCAACCCGGATCACGTGATTGCGCATCTGGCTGCAGGTGGCAAGATCGAGTTGCAAATCAAAGTTGAAAAAGGCCGCGGCTATGTTGCTGCCACCAGCCGCAAGGCGGTGGAGGAAGAAGCACGCAGCGTCGGCAACATTCTGCTCGATGCTTCCTTCAGCCCGGTGCGCCGTGTCAGTTACTCGGTGGAATCTGCCCGCGTTGAACAACGCACCGATCTTGACAAGCTGGTGATGGATATCGAAACCAACGGCGCCATAGATCCCGAAGAAGCCGTGCGTTACGCCGCCCGTATCATGGTTGAGCAGTTGTCGGTGTTTTCCGATCTCACCGGCACGCCAGCGGCGATCGAGGAAAAACGCGCGTCGCAGGTCGACCCGGTACTGTTGCGCCCGGTGGACGATCTGGAACTCACTGTGCGTTCGGCCAACTGTCTCAAGGCCGAGAATATTTACTACATCGGTGATCTGATTCAGCGCTCCGAAACCGAGCTGCTCAAGACGCCGAATCTGGGTCGCAAGTCGCTCAACGAACTCACGGAAGTGCTCGCCATGCGCGGGCTGACTTTGGGCATGCGGCTCGAAAATTGGCCGCCGGCCGGGCTGGACAAGCCCTGAACCGTGGCGTGAGTCATTCAGTAAGCGCCACGGCAGCACAAGAAACGAGGAATCAAAATGCGTCACGGACTGGGATTACGTAAGCTTAACCGCACCAGCAGCCATCGTCTGGCGATGCTGCGCAACATGACCAACTCGCTGTAAAAGCACGAGGCCATCAAGACCAAGCTGCCCAAAGCGAAGGAACTGCGCCGCGTGGTAGAGCCCATTATCACGCTCGGCAAATCACCGACACTTGCCAATCGCCGGTTGGCGTTCAACCGTCTGCGCGACCGCGACAACGTGACCAAGCTTTTCGCGGAAATCGGCCCGCGTTATGCCAAGCGTAACGGCGGCTATCTCCGCATCCTGAAATTTGGTTTCCGCAAAGGCGACAACGCTCCTATGGCATACGTGGAACTGGTTGATCGTCCGGAAGTTGCGACTACAACAGAAAAAGCCAAGGAGGAGGCTACAGCATAGTGCCTGCACCGTGCTGACTCAAGACCGGCCTTGGCGACTTGGCCGGTTTTTTTACGCCCGCAGAGGTGTTTCATAAATCGTTATCCCGTGTTGCACTTCGTGCTTGAATCCGCCTATTTTTAAAAAATCAATATCACGCGAAAATCATTCACGTTGGTACGTGTCGGTCCCGTGATGACCAGATCATCCAGTGCACTGAAAAAGCTGTAGCCGTCGTTGTTGTCCAGTAGTTTCGCTGCGCTGATGTTTCTTGACCTCGCACGCGCCAGTGCGTCGGGCATGAGCATCGCGCCAGCGTTATTTTCCGAGCCATCGATGCCGTCGGTATCGCAGGCCAAAGCGTGCATGCCGGCGTCGCCCGCCAGGTCAATCGCCAGCGACAACAAAAACTCTGCGCAGCGCCCACCACGGCCATTGCCTTTAACCGTCACCGTACACTCGCCACCGGAAATTAAAGCCACGGGTGGCTTGAACGGCGTGGCGTGTTGGCGAATCTCGCGTGCCAGTGCGCCGTAAACCTTCGCCACTTCGCGTGCTTCGCCGGTCACTGAATCGCCGAGTATCACCGGCTTCACGCCCTGCGATTTGAAGTATTCCGCTGCCGCCGCAAGCGACGCGTGAGCGGTCGCAATCACCTTGTTTTCGACGCGTTTGAAAATTTTATCGCCGGGCTTGGGCGTTTCGGCGATTTCGCCCGCTGTCCCACGCGCGAGATGCGCGGCGATAGACTTCGGCGCCTTCACACCATGGCGCGCAATCACCTCCAGCGCATCCTGATACGTGCTGGAGTCCGGCGCGCACGGACCGGAGGCGATGTGTGTTGGATCGTCACCCGTGACATCGGAAATGACCAGCGCGGTCACCGGCGCACGGCACGCCGCAGCGAGCCGTCCGCCCTGGATGGCCGACAAGTGCTTGCGTACTACATTCATCTGCTGTATCGGCGCACCGGATGCAAGTAATTGTTTTGTAAGGGTTTTTAAATCATCGATGGTGATGCCTTCGGCGGGCAGTGTGAGCAGGCTTGACCCGCCGCCGGACACCAGCACCAGCAGCCGGTCGTTCGCCGTTAGCGCTTTCACGCGGCGCAGAATTTCATGTGCAGCTTTTCCGCCGGCTTCATCCGGCACCGGGTGGCCCGCTTCGATCACGGTGATGCGGTTGGTCAGCAGGCCGTGCTGATAACGCGTAACCACCAGGCCGTCGAGCGGCACATCAGCGGGCCAATGCTGCTCGACGGCGAGTGCCATGGACGCAGCAGCCTTGCCCGCACCAACGACGAGTGTTTTTCCTTTTCCCGATGCGGGGGGCTCCGGCAAATGCGCACCGACGATTTTCAGCGGATCCGCGGCCGCCAGTGCGGCGTTAAAGCCGCCAAGCAGCAGTTCGCGCGGCGGCACAGCCGTTTTGCCGTTCATTGCAG
>SYEN01000191.1 GCA_005800795.1 Burkholderiales bacterium
CAGCGTGTAACCGTCGGGTGCGGCCTTGGCGACGAACTCGGTGCCGATCATGCCGCTGGCGCCGGAACGGTTTTCAACAACGAACGATTGCCCGACGCGGTCGGTAAGGCGTTGCGCAAGAATGCGCGCGGTGACATCGACGCCGCCGCCGGGAGGAAACGGCACCACCACGCGCACCGGTTTTACCGGATAGTTCTGCGCCAGCGCCGTCAAGACGGGCAGGGCGCTGACTGCACTCCACAGAGTTATTGTAAGTATTTGTTTTAATTGATTATTTTTAACCGGATAACTATCCGGTTGCACCTGATATGAGTCTTGGCTTGTCGCTCATTTTGGCGGAATGATTGGCAACAGCAGATACGTCGACTTGTCGCCGCCCGAATGGATGGTGCTCACGCCGCCCTGGTTGTAATCCGCCGGAAAATGCGTGAAGTGCTGCGTGCCCACGCCGTCCGCCGGAGAAACATCCAGACGCAGCTTGTGCCCCTTTTTAAACACCATGCTGGTGGCGATGATTTCCACTTGGCATTCCACCGGCACGCCGGGCGTGAGGTGTTGCCGCTCATCATGCGAGTGATAGGGCCGGTACGGCAGCGACTTCTCCTTGTCCAGTTTGCGGTGCGAAGCGCGCAGCCAGCCTTTGGTCACGCATTGCAGCGGCTCGCCCATCTGGCCCATTTCCAGGATGTCGTTGCCATCGGGGCCGATGTTGCGGATGGTGACGAAGATATCCATGTCTTCATTTGTGCTCGACACCCAGGCGTTGAGCACGATGGGCCCGGTGACTTCGGTGTCTTCCGTCATCGGTGGCGTTTCAAACGACGCGCCGCGCGGAATCTTGCCGGGGCGTGACGGCGCCGCTGCGCCAAAGCTCACTTTGGATTCCGTGGCCAGCGCTTCCTGCACCAGTTCGCCTTCGGCCCCTTTGGGGTTGGCATCCGGCTGTCGGTCGATACGAAGGTGCATTTTGGTCCATTGCGTGCGCGGTATGGGCCAGTCGTCCTCGAAGCGGAAGGCTGAACGTTGCGTGCCGCCGGTGCGGATTTCGAGCTTGACCGGCGGTTCGTCCATGATGCCGGTGTCGATGCCTTTGAGCCAGTAATCCAGAAAGCGCAGTTGGTCGATACGGCCTTCTTCCGAATAAAACGCGTGGAAATGCGTGCCGCTGTGGATGCGCAGTTTCTTGTGCTTCGACTTGGCGCACAGATAGGCCTCGGTGTTGCCACGCAGGTGCATGCCGAAGCCGCTCCAGTTGCCCGCGCTCATCAACGGCACTTCGATCTTGTCCCAGCGTGCGCTGCACATGCGCCAGTATTCCGAGTCCATGTCGTTGCGCATGAAATGCCACAACAGATTGTTGTCGAACGCATCCGGGTTGTAGCTGCGCGGCTTGTCGAGCAGGTTCCAGGCAGTGTTACGGTTGGCCCAGCTGGTGATAAATCCAAAGGCAAAAATACCGCCGTGGTATGCCTGATCGCGGTACTGATCGGCGCGGCCTTCCCACGGGATGATGCATTTCAGCGAGGGCGGCTGCAGCCCGGCAACTTTCCACTGAAATGCCGCCAGATACGAAATGCCGCAAGTACCCACGTTGCCGCTGCACCATGGCTGTTTCGCCACCCACTCGATGCAATCGTAGGCATCCAGCGATTCCTGATAGGAACTCGGCTCGGACTTGCCCGGTGACTTGCCCGAACCACGCGTATCCACGCGCAGCATGGCGTAACCGCGTGGGCACCACCATTCCGGGTTCACGGTCTCCCAGTTCATATGGGGATTCGGCTTTTCTTCCAGATCGGGCGGCGGCACCCACAGCTTGTCTTTCAGGTAGGGCCCGAGCGACATGATCACCGGGAATTTTTCGCTGGCGCCGGATTTACTCTCAGGCCTGAAGATGTCCGCACACACGCGCGTGCCGTCGCGCAGCGGTATCCACACGTCTTTCTCGATGATCATTTTGTAGTCTTTGGGTTGGGACATTTCGCCTTTGGTCATTTTGGTTTTCCCTGATGATTTGATTTACAGATGGACAACGAATTGGGTTCTTTCTCGTTTAGGACACATCTCTACAAATCTGTCCCCTCGACCCGCTTGCGGGGAGAGGGCTAGGGAGAGGGGGCTTTCCCCATCCTCCCTCTAACCCTCTCCCGCCGAGGCGGGAGAGGGGACTTCTTGGAGATATTTAGCTTCGTATGCCTTGAAGGGGAAGGAATGAGGTTTAGCTAAGTCTTGTAGGAAGGATCCGTCTTGTCCAGCATGCGTATCAGCGCCCGCCACTCGCCCTTGCGCTCCTGATATCCTGGACGCTCGAAACTGCGCGCAACACCTTCGGCAACCGCCTGCGAGGGAACAATCAGTTTGCAGCCACCCGCCAGTGCCGCCACCTGCGCCTGGCACGCGCGCTCAAGGTAATACATATAATCCAGCGCCTCGCGCACGCTCTTGCCGCACGATAGCAGACCATGGTTGTGCAGGATCAATGTCATTTTGCTGCCGATGTCCGCCACCAGCCGTTCGCGTTCCTCCAGGTTCAGCGCAACGCCCTCGTACTGGTGATAGCCCACGTTGCCGGTCAAGCGCATGGCGTGCTGCGAGATCGGCAGCAAGCCCTGTTCCTGCGCGGACACGGCAATGCCCGCCGCGGTATGCGTGTGCATCACGCATTGCACCTCGGGCCGCGCGGCGTGAATTGCGCTGTGAATCACAAAGCCCGCCTGATTGAAGCCCAGCCCGGTCGGATCATCAACGATCTCCCCATCGAGCGTGATTTTCACCAGATTCGACGCGGTGACTTCGTCCCACATCAGGCCATAGGCATTGAGCAGAAAGTGAAGTCTGTGCGATGGAACAGGGAATTCTGCTGTCTTTTCGAAACGACTCATGGTCAACACTTAAGATTCTTCGAGGGTGGCTCAAGAGTAATGAGGTAAGTATCAACAGGGTCAACG
>SYEN01000020.1 GCA_005800795.1 Burkholderiales bacterium
CAGGCGCGGGTAGCATGCCATGGTTGAAGTCGGCATTCACTCGTATGCGTCGTTACCGCCACATCCCGCAACAACACAGGAGGCCCCCATGAGCGCCACGCTGTTTCACTTCTCGTTTGCCGTCAGCGATCTCGACCAGGCGCGCCGCTTTTACGGAGAAATTCTGCAGTGCCCCGAAGGCCGCAAGCTGAAAGGCCGCGCGGATTTCAATTTCTTCGGCCATCATATCGTCGCGCACCTCGCGCCGGACGATGTCGTTGGCGATAAAGGCCGCAAGATCGGCGGCGCCCTGTCGACGCCGCTGCGCCACTTTGGAGTGGTGATGACATTGGAGGATTTCCGGAAAGTTGCAAAGCGCGCCGATGACCTGGGCGCGATCTGGATCAACCGTCCCAGCAACACGCAGCAAGGCACGATACGCGAACAAATGCTGATGACTCTCAGCGACGGCTGCGGCAACGCGATCGAGTTCAAGGGTTTGACCGACATTGCCAACGTGTATGCGGTAAAAGACAACGAAGCGGCCGTGGCGTAAACCGCCGCTTCTCGAGGGATGATTCAAGCGATGTGGCGAACCGGGCCTCGCGACGATGACCGGCGTGCTGCTGGCATCGCGATGTGTACCCCCTGCAGTTTACGCGCTTGAACAAGCACGCATGCACTGAATAACCACCCAACGGGGCCCTACTGCTTCGCGATTGCCCCTTACAATATTCGCTTCCGTCACAGTGGAGGTGTTCCATGAAGGTGCTTCTGAATTCGATAGTGGCGTTTGTGGCTGGCCTCCTTTGCCTCGCGCCCGCCTGCGCGCAAGATGTGCGCAACTATCCCGTCAAACCGGTGCGCGTGCTGACGGTGGGCGCAGGCTCCCAATCGGACAGCCTGACGCGCATCGTGACGAACAAACTCGCGGAGCAGTGGAAGCAACCGGTGGTGGTGGAAAATCGTCCCGGCGCCGGCGGGGCGCTGTCCGCCTCGATTGTCGCCAAAGCCGCGCCCGACGGGTATACGCTGCTGTTGCAATCGTCGCAGTTCGCGGTGAATGCGGCGTTGAACGAAAATCTGCCCTATGACGTGACCAAGGATTTTGCCGGCGTTGCGTTTCTCGGCAGCAGCGCGCTGGTGTTGATGGCATCGAGCGCCACCGGTGCCAAAACCGTGAAGGATTTCGTGGCCTACGCCAAGGCGCAGCCGAAGCCGATCCTGTTCAGCTCCGCCGGCGCCGGCAGCAGCTCGCACATGAACGGCGAGCGCTTCAAATTGACCAGCGGCATACCGGCGACCCATGTGGGCTTCAAGTCTTCGCCCGACGCCGCGCTCGAAGTGGCCGCCGGGCGCGTGCAATACGCCGTTGTCGCCACGGGCGTCGCGGCGTCGATGATACGTGCAGGGCAGGCCGTGCCGCTCGCCTTGATCTCACAACGGCGTTCCGCGGCGTTGCCGGATGTACCGTTAATGACCGAGACTTATCCTGCCTACGGGCGGGATGGCGCTTTCACCCTGGCCGCGCCGGCCGGCACGCCGCTTGCGCTGCGACGGAAAATCCATAAGGACGTGGTGCAGGCGACCGCGCTGCCCGATGTAAAAGAGCGTCTCGCGCGTATGGATTTCGAAATTGTCGTCACCGGGCCTGACGATTTTGAGAAACTGCTGCGCAACGATCTGGAGGTTTTCCGCAAGATCGGCAAGCAGGCGGGGTTGATCGCGAAGTAACGGCCGCTTCGGGAAAGTGGCTGCCTGCCTTGGCGCAGATACTCGCCACCACATCTAAGTAGCTGTTTTAATTGACATTATTTAAAGGCGTTGCAATGAAATCCCTTACGCTGTTTTCCGGCAACGGCATGTCGTCTTCCCTGCGTGTGTTGCTGCCGCAATTCGAGCGTGCGCACGCCTGCAAGATTGAACCACTGTACGAACCCGCGCAAATTCTGTTGCGCGAAATCACCGGGGGGCGCACCGCCGATCTCGCCATACTCGGCGGCAGTGTGATGGATCAGGTGGTGAAGCAGGGCCACATTATCGCCGCCAGCGTGCGCAAACTCACCAGCAACGGCATCGGCGTCGGCGTGTTAAATGGCGCGCCACGGCCCGACATCAGCACGGCGGAGGCCTTCAAGCGCACGCTGCTGAACGCGCGCTGTGTCGCCTACACCACCGAAGGCGCGAGCGGCATTTACTTCGCCGGGCTGATTGAAAAACTGGGCATCGCCAATGAGATCAAAGCCAAGGCCAAGACGCGCGCCGGTGGTCTCATCGCAGAGTTCGTGGTCAGCGGTGACGCCGATATCGCCGTGCAGCAGATACCGGAAATCTTGGCGGTGCCGGGCGTGGATTACATCGGCCCGTTACCTGCGGAAATTAACAGCATCAGCCTGGGCCGCGCAGGAATTTTTGCCAGATCAAAGGAGCCCGTACTGGCACAGGCACTGCTGGATTTTCTGCAAACACCACAGGCGGCGGAGGTTTACCGGGCGCGTGGGTTGGAGCCGGAGTTTTGATTGAACTACGCCCTCTCCCAAACCCTCTCCCGCCAGCGGGCGAGGGAACTAAAGTGGCTCAATCAAACTTCTGCCCCGACGCCTTGACCACGTTGGCCCATTTGGCGATCTCCGCGCGCAGAAACACGCTAAAGTCTTCCGGCGTGCTCATCACCACTTCGTTACCGGCGCGTTCGAGCCGCTCGCGGGCGTCGGCGCTGGTGAGTGCGCGCGTGGTTTCATTGTGGATGCGGCGCACGAGATCGGCAGGCATATTCGCCGGGCCGTAAAAGCCGTACCAGCCGACAGCGAGATAGCCGGGGATACCGGATTCGGCGATGGTGGGTACTTGCGGCAACTGAGCAAAGCGTTTGCCACCGGTGACGCCGACGGCACGCACCTTGCCCGCGCGCACGGGCTCGAGCAGCGCGTTGGTGCTGCCGAAGGAAAAATCCACTTCGCCGCTCATCACGGCAAAGGCCGCGGGCGCCGCACCCTTGAATGGTACATGCGTCCAGCGCGCGCCCGACAGCAATTGAAACAATTCCCCCGCCAGATGCGGCCCGCCGCCGGTGCCAGACGAGCCGTAAGTAAATTTGCCCGGCTGCGCCTTGCCGGCATCAACGATCTGGCGTGCAGTTTTAAACGGCACCGAGGGGTGGCTTGCCAGCATCATTTGCACGCCGGCCAATTGCGATAGATGCGTGAAATCGCGCAGCGGATCGTACGGCAGCTTCGGCCGTATCGCCGGGTTGATGGCGAATTCCAGCGCGGACGCCATCAGCGTGTAACCGTCAGGGGCGGCGCGCGCCAACAATTCAGAGGCCACCACGCCGGTGCCGCCGGGGCGGTTTTCCACCAGCAGCGTCACGCTGTGCAGTTCGCTGAACTTGAGCGATAGCGCGCGCGCGACAAAATCCACACCACCGCCGGGCGTATAAGGCACCAGCAGGCGCACCGGGCGCGCGGGCCACGCTTGCGCCGCCGCAGACACGGCGGACTGCGCGTGTGCAGCGGGCATCAGCGCCGTAATGAAGCCTGCGAGCAAGCCGTAAAGCATGAATGTCCTGTGCGACACCTTCGTTATCCTGCGCGTCTCTTCAGTGTCATACCGGTTGCTAAGCATCTGGCGCCTCCAAAAATAATTAATTAAATCATATACTTACATGAACACATGCCGAACGCTGTGCTCGCACCACATGATGAGACACCACTGGGTACAAGGCGGTGTAGCATGTTCACTGACAGCAACCCTCTCGCACACAGTATGGAGCACCCCGGCATGCGCAACCCGCAAAACATCCTTGGCCCGCTTACCCCGCTTTGCACGTCAACGGCAACTGTCCTGATAGCGGCCCTCATGCTGGCATCCGCAGCCAACGCGCAATCCTACCCCGACCGGCCGGTGCGCGTGATCGTAGCGCAAGGCCCCGGCGGCGGCACCGATTCGGTGACGCGCATCATGACACAACGATTTGTGGAAATATTTGGCCACTCCTTTGTTGTGGATAACCGGCCTGGCGCCGGCGGCAATATTGCGGGAGAAATGGCGGCCCGGGCCGCGCCCGATGGCCACACCCTGCTCATCGTAACGCCCACGCACGTGATCAACCCCAGCCTTTACCGCAACGTGCTGTACGACGCGATCAAGGATTTCGCCGGTGTCGCGCATATCGTCAACGCGCAATACTATCTGTCGGTCGCCAACAGCGTACCAGCGGCCAACGTCAAGGAACTGTTGGCGCTGGCCAAGACTCGGTCGCCAAGGCTGACCTACGCCTCGACAGGTATCGGCAGCGCCAACCATTTGTCGGGCGAGTTGCTCAAGAGCATGGCGGGCATCGACATGACGCACGTGCCGTACAAAGGCGGTGCGCCCGCGTTATCGGCGTTGATGGCAGGCGAAGTGCAGGTGTCGTTCACCAGCGGCGTCATCATTCCGCACGCCAAGGCCGGACGATTGAAAACCATCGCGGTCACCGGTAACAAGCGCACGCCGCTCGCGCCGGACATTCCCACCATGCACGAAGCCGGGTTGCCGGGCTACGAAGTCGTGGGTTGGTACGGCATGGCAGCCCCGGCGAAAACGCCCAAAGCCGTCATCGACAAACTCAATGCCACGGTAAACCGCGTGTTGCCGGAAACACGCGAGCGCTACGCCGCGCTCGGCATGGATCTCGCCGGTGGCAGCGCCGCTGATTTCGATGCGCTGCTGCGCATCGAACGCGACAAATGGGCGAAAGTGGTAAAAATGTCGGGGGCAAAAGTCGAATAAACAGGGACAACGGCACGATTCCCTCGTTCCCGCGCAGACAGGGAACCGCCCGCACACCCCACTTTTTCACCAGGACGATGCAATGACACGAGTTCAAAAAATTTTTTGCGCGTTAGCCGCCGTTCTGTCGGGTGCACCGGCACTGCCAGCCGCCGCGCAAGCGCCTTCAGGACAGGCGTGGCCTGCGCGCACCGTGCGCATCATCGTGCCGTTCGCGCCTGGCGGCGGTACCGACACGGTGTCACGTTTTCTCACCGCGAAGTTTCCCGAACAAATGGGAGGCACGTGGGTGGTTGAAAACCGGCCCAGCGCGGGTGGGCTGCTTGGGGCCGATTTGGTCTCCAAGGCCGCGCCCGACGGTTACACACTGCTCGTCACCTCGCCGGAGTTCGCCATCAACCCAAGCATGCGCACGAAAATGCCCTATGACACGTTTCGTGATTTCGCCTTTATTTCGCAACTTGCCAGCGGGCAATTCATGATGGCCTGCCATCCCAACGTGCCGGTGAAAAACGCGAAAGAGCTGGTGGCACTGGCCAAGGCGCGGCCCGGCCAGTTAACTTACGGCACGTCCGGCCCGGGCGGCATCAACCACCTGGCGGGAGAGTTGCTGCAATCGATGACAGGCATCAAATGGCTGCACATTCCGTTCAAGGGCGCCGGTCCGGCGATCATCGCGGCACTCGGTGGCGAAACGGAATTCGCCCTCGCCAGCACCATCGGTCTGGTGGCCCACGTGAAATCCGGCAAGCTGCGCGGCGTGGCCGTCACCGGCACGCAGCGCTTCGCCGAATTGCCGCAGGTGATGACAGTCGCCGAAGCCGGTGTGCCCGGTTACAGCGTCACCGGTTGGTACGGCTTTTACGCGCCCGCCGGCACGCCTCAGGACATCGTGCGCCGCCTGCACGAAGAATCACGCCGCGCGCTGGCCAGCCCCGACATTCGCGAAAAGCTGGTGCGCGCCGGTAACGAACCCGTCGGTACGTCGCCTGCAGAGTTTCAGGCTTTCATACGCGCCGAATACGACAAGTGGGCGAAAGTCATCAAGCAGGCGAACCTGCGAATGGAATAAACAGGGGGATGCCGGATTAGCGTTTCACCGCGGCCAGCATGGCCGCCGCGACCGGCGCCACCGCTGACTCAGGAAACGGCGACACGCTGCTGACGTTGATTTCGCACAGCACATACGTGTCCTCACCCGATGTGCGTTTCGGCCCCAGCATGAAATCGCAGTCCCACAGCACCGGCAGTTGTTCGCGCGAAATGCCGAATAACCGCTGCAAGGCCGGTACCCACTCCTGTTCGAGTTGATGCTTCAATGATTGAAACGGCGCCAACGTCGGCGGGTGATATGACCGCGGCGTCGGTGCAGGGGCGGCCTCGGGGGGCGCACCGGGCGGCGCGGGATACAGTGCATTGATCGCCTGCAGGCCGAAGCCCTCGACAATGCCGTGCACCAGATAACAGCGGATCATGCCTTCGGGCAAGCGCGGCTGATACACCTGATCGATCATCTTGCCGTCCCTGGCGAAATACGGCTCAAGGCGCTGGAAGAATTCTCGCAGCGGAATGATTTCTTCGACACAGCCTCGTTTGGCGTGCCGCGCACGCACCCATGTGCCGTCAATCTCCGCACCGCCCTGGGCAGATGCCCATTCGACTTTCCACACGCCGTCGCCGCTGCTGCCGCGATATTGCTTGAGCACGCGCGCTTCGCCAGCTAAGAGTTTCGCGGGAAGATCGCGCCTTAATTGATCAAGGCCAAGGTGCAGCTGCGTATCACAGCCCCAGCCCAGCTCGCGCGTTTGATACAACACCTCCTTGGTGCCGAGCTTCAGAATAATATCGGGATGGGTGCTGACAAACACACCGGCGGCAGCGACTTCGCGCAGCAGTGCATCAAGCCTGCTGCGGTCGCGTCCGCCTTCGCTGGGGTTGTACCACACCAGCACGCCATCCAGCTGCAAGAGTTGCTGACGCACCTCATCGCAAAAGTCATCGTGGTAGACGGCGGGTTCAGCCTGTATCCCCAAAGCGTCCAGCGCCTGAAAAACCTTGAGAAAGCGGCTGTTTTCGGGCGTGGCGTTTTGCCGGGACAGGCGGTCGCCGGGGTAGAGCAACGCAACCTTACGGTTACCGGCTTGAGTGCTGACTGATGTCATGGGGGTATCCTCACCCGCGCGGTGGCGGGCACAGGACAGCGCTTGGACGAAATGTCTGGTAAGGCGGGGGCTACCAACGGGTTTGATCTGCCGTAGCCCAGCCCGCACCGGGCGTCTGTCACGGCCCGATGATTGTGTAGCGCGATTATGGCATGTTTTGCCGAAAGGCCGTGGATCGACCGGAGACCGCGCCGGCGCAACGAAGTGGGCGCGCATCGTTCGTGATCAGCACCCCTCGCCCTGCAAACCTCTGAAAACCTCCGGAAACTAATCCAGCTTCACCCCCGAAGCCTTCACCACCATCGCCCACTTCGCAATATCTTCCTTAACAAAAGCGGCGAACTGCTCCGGCGTTTTGCCGATGGCCTGCAGGCCTTGCTGTCCCAGCCGTGCATTCACGTCGCTGTTGCGCAACGCCTGCTGCGATTCAGTGTTAATGCGCACCAGGATATCCTTTGGTGTGGCGGCGGGCGCGAAAAAGCCGTACCAGTATTCGACTTCGTAGTTCGGCAAACCCGATTCGAACATGGTGGGTATGGCCGGCATGCTGGGGGCACGTTGCGGCGACGACACCGCCAGCGCTTTCAGACGATTCGCCTTGATCAGCGCAGCGGCCGCAGGCAGCGTGGAAAACATGACCTGCACCTGCCCACCCACCATGTCGGTAAGCGCCGGGCCTGCGCCCTTGTACGAGATATGCGTCATCTTGGTCTTGGTGACGTGCAAAAACATCTCGGCGGACATGTGGTTACCCGTACCGGTGCCCGCCGAGGCGTAATTGATCTGGCCGGGCCGTGCGCGCGCGAGTTCCGCCAGATCCTTCGCGCTTTTTACCGGCAACGAGGGATGTACCACCAGCACCATGGGTGTTGCCGCCAACGACGCGGCCGCCACCAGATCGCGCTGCACGTCGAACGTCAGCCGCGGATACAGGCTGGGGCCAATGCCAATTTCAGAGGAGGAACCGACCAGCAGGGTATAACCATCGGGCGGCGATTTCACCGTAAGTTCCAGCCCCACGTTGCCTGCCGCACCGGGCCGGTTGTCGACCAGAAATTGTTGCCCCACCTGCTCGGAGAGCTTCGCTGCGATGACGCGGCCCAGAATATCCGTGCCGCCACCTGGCGCGAACGGCACGATCACGCGCACGGGTTTCACGGGGTAGGTTTGCGCGTGCACGTGAACCGTGGCGATCAGTGCCATCGCACTGAATGCAACGACAGCTACAATCCTCGAGAACTCACGCTTCATGACTGTTTCCCTTCGATAATCACGCGCGCCAAAATTTGGCGCGGCCAAATTCTATCTTAAAATTCTTCGCGACCCGCTTTGATCAAGCTGCTTTCGCCCGGCCCACCGGCACCACGCCCAGGTGAATCAGCAGTGCCAACAACGAAGCGGTCATGGCAATCGCGCACACCGCCAGCCAGCCATATGACGCAAATGCCATGCTCGTGAGAAACGCGCCCACGGCGTTGCCACACCACACGTGCATGCCGAAAATGGTATTGGCGCGCGCGCGTGAATCCGGCACGGCGGCGTTGATCAGCGTTTGGTTGGCAACCATCGCGGTACGCAGCCCGCAATCAAGCAGGATCGCACCCAGCACCACGAACACGATCGACCATGCCGCGAAGCCGAACACCAGCCACGCGGCGATCATGCCGCACACGCCCGTGGTCACCACGGGCACGGCGCCGGAGCGATCCATCCAGCGCCCGGCGGGCCGCGCCGCCAGTATGCCCGCCGCGCCCGGTATGCCGATCAAGCCGGCTTCGGTCGACCCGACGTGATGCAGCAGCGCCATCATCGGCGCAACCACCGCCCAGAAACCGCCGTAACAGATGCCCAGCAAAAACTGGATTGACGCAGCGCGGCGTACATTGCCATGGCGGCGGAAGATCGCGAATATCGACGCCAGCAGTTCGTGATAGCGCAAATGCGTGGTCGCGCGCGTTGGCGGCAACCACGCGAGCAGCGCCAGTACTAACAGCACAAGCATGCCGGTGGAAAACACATAGCTCCAGCGCCAACCCAGATGCGTGGCGATCAGGCCGCCAGCGATGCGCGCGAACAGGATGCCGATAAACATCGCCATCAGTTGCGTGCCCACCGCGCGCCCGCGGTGCTGCGGTGGAGCAATGTCCACCACGATGGAAATGAAAATCAGGCCCACCGAAGAACACGCACCGGTGACCAGACTCGCCGCCGCCAGCACAGCAATCGACGGCGCCGCGGCCATCACCGCCTGCGCGACGCCCAGCCCGCTGATCATGGCAATAATGAGCCAGCGCTTGTTAACGCGGTCGCCCAGCGGCACAAATAGCGACACGCCCACCAGCATGCCACCAAACGACAAGGTGGGCACCCAGCCTACGGCAGCAGGGCTTGCCTGAAACTCACTGGCGATGCGCGCCAACCTCGGCGTCTGATAATGAATGCCGCCGGCAATCACGAACGCGGCACCAATCAACAGCGCGATCAAGGCGCGTTCGTTGATGACTGTCGTGGTGCTGCCGGCGCTGTTATCAGACAAAAGAGTTCTTAAAAATCATCAATTAAATCAATAGCTTATGAAGTTCCAACAAAACGCCAACATCAACGGGCATGGCTGCCGCGCCGCCCATCGAATAGACGCGGGGTCGCCGGGCCATTATCGCATCGATGCCCCCAGCGCCTACCCATGCCCTGCCTGAATAAACGCCAGAAGTGATACATTGAGAAGCGGATGCCGTCACTGCGGGCGGCGGCGCGCAACCAATATCCCGTTACCCTTATGAAAAAATTTCGCCTGGGTTCACGCAAAGGCTACGCCGCTGCCTGCGTGCTGACGTGCACGATGCACATGCCGTTACACACGTACGCACAGCCCGCAGCCAGTAAAGAAAATGCCTACCCCACGCGGCCGATCCGCGTGATTTCGGGTTTTCCGCCGGGGAGCAGCGTGGATGTGCTGGGGCGGTTCATGGCCAGCCGGCTCTCGGAACGCCTTGGCCAGCAACTGGTGATCGACAACCGGCCAGGCGCATCCGGTACCATCGGCGCGGATATTGCAGCGCGCGCCACACCCGACGGCTACACGCTGTTCATTATGACCGCGTCGCAAATCATGAGCGTGCCGATTTTCAAGAAGCTGCCCTATGAACCGGTGAAATCGTTTACCGCCATCAGCCCCATCGGCGCCGGGCCGCTGATGCTGGTGTCGAACCCTTCGTTCGCACCGAAGACCGTGAAGGAGTTGATCGATCTGGCGAAGACCAAGCCTGACGCCGTGACGTATTCCTCGGCGGGCAACGGCAGCATCAATCATTACGTCGGCGCCATGTTCGGCAATGCCATCGGCTCTCGCATGCTGCACGTACCTCACAAGGGGGGTGCGCCGGCGTTTCTTGCGGCGATGGCGGGCGAAGTGAATTTGATGTTCGCCACGCTGCCACTGTCGCTGAATCAGATTCGCGCGGGCAAGGTCAAGGCTTTCGGCATCACCGCGTTGAAGCGATCAGCCCTCGTGCCCAACGTGCCGCCGATTGCCGACACCCTTCCCGGCTTTGAAGGCACGACGTGGTGGGGCGTGGTGGGGCCGGCGGGACTGCCCGCACCCATTCTCAAGCGGTTGAATACAGAAATGGTCGGCATTCTCAAACACCCGGATTCGGCGCAGCGGCTCAGCGCGGAAGGCGCGGAGCCTTTGCCGATGTCGCCCACAGAGTATCAAACATTCCTGCAATTCGAACTCGATAAATGGACACGCGTGGCGCGCGAAATCGGTGTACGCGCCGATTGAATCAACCCTGGAGCCAGACTCATGAAATTCAGCAATTTTCTGTTTACCGCCTCGATGGATCCCGCGAAAGACGATCAAGTCATCGATGAGGCGTTGCGCGAAGGCCGGCTGTGCGATGAACTCGGCATGGATATGCTGTGGTTGGCCGAACATCACTTTGACGGTATTTGCGCGTATGTGGATCCGGTGACGTTTGCCGCGGCGCTCGCCGTCAGCACCCAGCAGATCCATATCGGCTTTGCCGTGGCGCAGATGTCGCTGCATCACCCGATCCGCATGGCCGAACAAATGGCGCTGATCGATAACATCAGCAAGGGCCGTCTGCTGGTGGGACTGGGGCGCGGCACCGCGTACAACGTCTACGACTATCAGGGCTACGGCATCGATCCGAAAGAGGCCTACGAGCGCCTGCTCGAATCCGAAGACATCATGATCAAGGCCTGGACCACGGAGAATTACCGGCATCAGGGCAAATACTGGGACATACAGCTGCCGCAACTGCGGCCACGGCCGTTCTCAAAGCCTCACCCGCCCATCGTGCGTGCGTGCTCGGGCGAGGAGGCCATGCTTGGCATGGCGCGCGAAGGGCGGCCCTTCCTGATGAACATTCAGACCAATGAGACGACAAAACATCGCATGGATTTGTACCGCAAGACGATGCGCGACAGCGGCTATGACGACGCGCATGTCGCGGGTTGCGTGGACAATACGTGGGTATGGCGCAACATTTTCGTCGGCGAAACCGACGCCGAAGCCGAACGTATCGCCATGCCGGCGTGGAACGTGCAGCAGGAATTTCGCGCGGCCATGCGCAAACGCGTCTATGCGGAACAGGGCCTGCTGCTGAAGGAAGAGAAAACCACGCCCGCGCGCGACCAGCAGCAGCATTCGATCCTCTGCGGCTCGCCGGATACTGTGGCGGAAGCCATTGCCGACATCGACAAGATCGGCGTCGGCGGCCTGATACTGGTATTTCGGCTGGGGCCGATGCCTTATGAGGTGGCCGAGCACAGCATCAAACTCTTCATGCAAAAAGTCGCACCACAATTTCAACGGAAAACATCATGACCCAGGCACTCACTGGAATACGCGTCCTCGACATGACGCACAATCAGGCAGGCCCTGCCTGTGCGCAGATGCTGGGTTTCCTCGGCGCTGACGTGATCAAGCTCGAGGAACCCAGAGGCGGCGACATTGCGCGCGCGCAGAACAATGACGAGCTGTTCTTCCTCGCGTTTAACGCCAACAAGCGCAGCCTCACGCTAAACCTGAAAACCGATGAAGCGAAGGCGCATTTCAAGAAGATCATCACCCAATCGGACGTGCTGCTCGAAAATTTCGGCCCCGGTGCGCTCGACCGTATGGGGCTGGGATGGAAGGAACTGCAAAAAATCAATCCGCGCCTGATTTACGCCACCATCAAGGGCTTCGGCACCCATGGACCGCACGCGCACATGAAAAGTTTCGAACCAATTGCGCAGGCGATGGGCGGCGCAATGAGCGTCACCGGCTTTGCCGATGGACCGCCGACGTTCAACTGGCCCTCGATCGGCGACAACGGCACTGGCATGCACATGGCTATTGCCATACTTGCCGCGCTGAATCAACGCCATGCCACCGGACGCGGCCAGCATGTCGAGGTATCGATGCAGGAGGCGGTATTGAATCTGATCCGCATCAGCCTTCGCGAGCATCAACGCAATGGCGTGCCGGAGCGCACCGGGAACCAACTCGGGAAAACCGTGCCTGGAACCGCCTACCCGTGTGCGCCCGGGGGCCCGAACGACTGGGTGTATATCTACGCCCCGCCGCAGATGTGGGGCGCGGTGTGCACGGTGCGGGGACGCCCCGAACTCGAAAACAACCCGCTGTTTAAAACTGCAAACGACCGCTGGACAAATCGCGCGGCACTCGACGCCATTGTCAGCGAATGGACATCCGCGCGCAGCAAATATGAAGCCATGAAACTGATGGGCGATGCCGGTGTGCCGGCAGGCGCATGCCAGGACACTGGCGAAGTGCTGGCCGATCCACACTTGAAGGCGCGCGACATGATCGTCGATCTGGAGTATCCGCCGCGCGGCAAATTCAAAACCGTGGGGTGCCCGCTGAAACTCTCCGATTCGCAGGTGAGCATTACGCGCCCACCGATGCTGGGCGAACACACCGAGAGCGTATTGAAAGAATTGTGCGGGGTGGCGGCGGCGGACGTACAGCGCATGAAGCAGGGCGGCGTCGTGTAATCCACAGAGTTTAACGTCGGGAGTAGCCATGGCAGGGATTCTGGAAGGCAGTCGCGTTATCGATTTTGGCCAATACATCGCCGGGCCTATGGCCGCTATGCTATTGGGTGATCAAGGTGCGGATGTGATCCGCGTGGATCCGCCGGGCGGGCCGCGCTGGAACACACCGGCCAATGCCACCTGGAATCGTAACAAGCGCAGCATTGTTCTCGACCTCAAAAAGGACCCGGATCGCGAAACCGCGCGGCAATTGATCGCCGGCGCCGATGTGGTGATCGAAAACTTTCGCCCCGGTGTGATGGATCGCCTCGGCCTCGGGTCTGCGGCAATGACGGAAATCAACCCGCGCCTGATCTACTGTTCCCTGCCCGGCTTCGGCGCGGACGATCCGCGAGCGACAGTCAGAGCGTGGGAAGGCGTGCTGGGTGCGGCCACTGGCGCGTATCGAATGTCGGGCGGTGCACATCACGGCGGCGCGCAGCCGGTATACACCGTAATTCCCTACAGCTCCGCCTATGGCGCTTTTTTGTGCGCGGTGACAGTCGCCATGGCACTCAATGCGCGGGCGCGCAGCGGCGTCGGTCAGCGCGTGGAGATTCCCTTGTTCGACGCGACTTTTTCCGTGGTGGGTGCACGTGGGCTGCTGGTGAACGGCAAGCCTGAAGAGGAACCTGCCTTCAACTGGAGCCGGCAACTACCCTGCAAGGATGACCGCTGGTTGATGTACGTGGCGAATAACAAACGCTTCGAGGCCTTTATCAAAAGTATTGGCATGGACAAATGGCGCGATGCGAAACTGTCGCCCGAGGAACTCGCGCAAAAATTTGATGCCGTGATGCATACCCGTACGGCGAAAGAATGGGAAGATGTCGTCGCGGAGATTGGCTCCGAGGGCGTGATCTGCCATTCCAGTGCGGAATGGCTGCAACACCCACAGGCGCTGACTTCGAAAATCATCGCGGATTTTGACGACCCGGAGCTGGGCCATTTCCGCGGACCGGGCATCAATACGCGACTGTCCGCAACACCCGGATCAGTACGCCGGCCCCGCGCGAAGCCCGACGCTGACCTGGCAGAAATCCTGAAAGAACTGGCCGCGCACAAGCCGGCGCCCACTACCGACGGGCAGGCAAGCGAAGCCCTGCTGAGCGCAGCGCTGCAAGGCGTGAAAGTAGTGGACTTGTGCATCGTGCTCGCCGGCCCCACTTGCGGTCGCACACTGGCGGAGTTCGGCGCGGATGTCGTCAAAATCGACAGCCCGCACACCCGCACCGTACTGCGGCACAACGACATTAATCGCGCCAAGCGCAGCATCCTCATCGATCTCAAAACCAAGGAAGGCTTGGCAATTTTCTGGAAACTCGTCGATCAGGCCGACGTGGTACTGCAAAACTTCCGCAGCGGGGTAGCGGAAAAACTCGGTATCGACTACGAACGCGTGCGCGCGCGCCGGCCCGACATTGTTTATGGCTCGATGAACACCTTTGGGCATATCGGTCCCTATGCAGGCCGCCCCGGCCACGAACAGCTCGGCCAGGCGGTGTCAGGCATGCAGGTGCGTTATGGATCGGGCAAACCCGCCACCGCGCCTTTCGCCGCCAATGATTACGGCACGGGCCTGATGGCCTGTTACGGCGTGGCGCTGGCGCTGCTGCACCGCCGCCGCACGGGTCACGGACAGTTTGTTGACAGCGCCCTCGCTTACACCGCCACCATGCTGCAATCCGCGCTGCTACAGGAATACCCCGGCAAGCAATGGAACGAACCGCACGGGCAAGAGTCGCTGGGCAGCGGACCGCTCAATCGCATGTATCAGGCCAGTGACGGCTGGTTGTTCCTCGCCGCACGCGCAGACGAACTCGCCCGCTGCACAGAACTCGCGGATCTCACCGGCCACGATGGCGCAAACCTCGAACGAACACTCGAAACACGCCTGCGCGGCCGCAGCGTTGCGGCATGGGTGGAAGCATTCACCAAGTCCGGCATCGGCGCGCATCGCGTCGTGCCCAGCCTCGTCGAATTGATGACTGATCCACTGGTGCAACAACGCGGTCTTGCCGTCACGCGTGATCACGAAGGCTTCGGCCCCATTACCACCACGGCACCGGGAGTGAGGCTCACACGCACGCCGATGAACATTGGTCGACCGGCACCCAAACCCGGCTCGGATGCCGTCAGCGTACTGGCAGATATCGGCATGGGCGGCGAACTGGAGCGGTTGATCCGCGAGCGCGTAGTCGCAGTGGATGGCGTCAAGGCGGGCTGCTGAACTCGCCTTGATTCAGCGGACTACACCGGCCATCTGAACACGCGCGCCGCTGTGTCGTGCATCAGTTGCTGTACGTCGGCCGCCGGCAAATAGGCGGCTGCGTATTTGCGAATAATGTCGGCGTTTTCTGCATAGGTGCCGCGGCACTTGCCCATGGTTTGCGTCTGGTCGGAAGCCCACATCAACCGCTCGGCACCAAAAGCCGCATGCACGCGCTTGATCAACGGGTGCAGGTCTTCATATTCGGGCGCGGCGCTGCCTGAAACCAGCGGCAGTGAAGACACTTTCACGTGCACGTTGCGATAGCGCGCAAGGTCAATCATCGCCTTCATTTTGGCCTCGCGATCAGGGCCGGGCACAGCCCACGCGAAATGATCGACAATAAACGTAAGATTCGGATATTTGGCCAGCACCGGCTCCATCAACGCCGGGCCGTCGCGGGTCCACACCGCCACAGCCATGTCCTGATCAACACAGGCCTTCCACACGGGCTCCAGCGCGCCGTCGGCAAACAGCTTTTTGTGCTCGGGTTCGTTCATCGACAGGCGCAGACTGCACATGCCCGGCTGCTCCAGCCAGCGCGGCAGCACCTTGAATTGCTCCGGCAGCGTTGGCACGAACCAGCCCATCACCCGAAAACGCCCGGGATACCTGGCCGCGGCCGCCTGCCCGCACGCTGGACTGCGATTGGGCGCAACGTTCGCCGCAGAAATCACCGCGCGGTCAATGCCTGCCTCGTCCATGAATTTGAGCATACGCTCGGCGGGCATCGGGTCGGGCAAATGCGCTTTCGCGCCCGCTTCCCATGGGTCTTGTGGGGTATTGGCATTCCAGATGTGGACTTGTGCGTCAGTGATCATAGATTCCTCCTCAATACTGAACAGCTTGCTGCCGGAATCGGCAATTCGATAGCTTGTGCCTTTGACTTCAAGTATAGCTTTGTACGTCCATTGTTCCCGCGCAATACATCTATACTTGGCACTATGCACTATGCCCTTGGGCAGAGATCAAGCCCGGCCCGCCACCCGCTGTTGGTCGCTCTCAATCAGTTTGCGTGTAAGCTCCACGCTGAACACCGAGCGCATCGCCGAGCTCATCGCCGGGTTGCGCGCGAGCAGCGCGCGTAGGGCGGGTTGCTGCCATGCGACATAACGCGTCGGTGCGATGGTGCGTACGGTGGCGGTAGCCGGGTTGCCGCCGATGAAGGACATCTCGCCGACGATTTCGCCGTCTTTCATGGTGTGTATGTTGCGGCCATCGATTTCCACCGTGAGATGTCCACTCTGAATCACGCTGACCTCGGACACGGGCTGGCCCTGCGTGGTGAGCGTGGCGCCGGCCGGCACGTTTTTCCAAGTGCCGATGCGCATCAGTTTGGCAAACTTGACGGGCGTGAATTCCGGGAACACCGTGTCGCGCATTTCGGATTCTTCTTCGTTGAGCCGCACTTTGCGCGTTTCAGCCAGCTTGGTGGTGATGCGATACACGTTGATGCATACGTACACCGCCAACCAGAACAACACCAGCCACAGCGGTCCCACCGGCGGCATCGCGTTGTAGATCAGGCCCGTGGCAAAGGACAGTATGAGCAACGAGCGCAGCCAGATTTCGTCACGCACCCAATACGACACTGCGCCCAGCGCAAACGATATATGGCCCACCGCTTCAAGCATTGTCACGGTCTCGCTCCTGTTGCGATTCAGGCGCCGTGATGGCTGCGTACGATGTCTTTATAAAAATGAATTAAAACAGATACTTATGAGAATTATGCGCTGACCTATTCCGGCCCGACAAATCCAATGTAAGCGCCAAACGTATCCAGCGGCGTCATCAGCATGGCCTGTTCGCCGGTATTGCGCACGCCGCGCGCGGGCGGCGGCAAGCCGTGTTCCTGCATCCAGCGTGCGGCGGCACCCATGCTTTTGGTGCGATACAGCGCCTGAAACGGGCCAGGGCCGCGCCGCGCCAATGCATCGGCGGCGGGGCCTGCGTCGTATGGCTGTACGATCCCCAGGCCATGCGGGCCCAGTTGAAACACATACATGTCCGACATGATGACGGTCCCCTTGACCATCTTCGGTTGCGGCAGGCCCAGCACTTTGGCATACAGTGCAGATGCGGCAGCGGCATTGTCAGACACGATATACGTGCGCTCCAGCGTGTAAACGCCGTTTGGATGATTGCCCGCCACCAGTACCTGCTGGCGGCGCTCCGCGATCGGCGTCACGTGCTGGATGAAAAACACCGGCAACGGATTTTTTGGGCCGAGTGTTGCCGATAGCCAGCGCAGTTCCAGCCCCGCCGGCGTGCGGCGGCTGCCCACTGTGACATCACTGACCTCCACGCCGCGCCCGCGCATGGCGGTGACATCTGCCGCGAGATCGTCGCTTTGCAACACCACGTAACGGATGCCACCACCGGCCTTGATGAAATCGGTCAGGCCGGTATTCCACGTGCCCGGCTTTCCCGTCGCCGCATACTCGGCGGCATCGCGCACCGCGAGCAACTCCATGTAGTCTTCGTCGTTAATCGCGATGGCATTGTGCGTGCCGCGACCGGGATGCGCGCCCCCTGCGTAAATGTTGAACCCCATTTTGCTGTACTGCGCGATGCCCGCCGCGAGATCGGGCACGCAAATCATGACATGGTCGATGCGTGTGAACATGGTTGCCGCCTGTGATTGGTTTTTTTGATTGCCGCGCAGTATGGTGCAGCGCTCAACCCAGCGTCAAGGCAGCCCGCTGTGAATCAGCACCTGGTCACCCGACACCGTGAAACGGTGATCGAAATCCTCCGACACCCAATCCATGAAACGCACCGCGTCTTCAAAGCGCGCGTCGCCCGCCTTCAGCACTTCCGGCCGCAATTGTTTGTCGATCAACACCGGCAGGAATGCAGCTTGTTGAACGCCTGATTTTCCGATCACCGCGCTGGCGATCAGGCTGCGCTTGGCGTCTTCGCCATAGGACAAGTGCGGATAATCCGGGTCGAGCTTTACACCGTATTTCTTTTCAAACGCGGCGGCGCTCGCGGCATTCTTCGCGGTAGACGACATGATGAAATTGCTCAAGCTGTAAAAGCAGGTCTTGCCATCATGTACGCCGATGGCCTTGGGCGTATGCGCGTGATGGCCGAGTATCATGCCGGCGCCGGCGGCAAACGCCGCTTTCGCCGCCGTGGTCTGGTAATCCGCGATGAGGCGCGGCACAAAATGGATACCCCAGTGCAGCGACACAATCACCGCGTCCGCGTCGGCCTTCGCCGCGCTGATATCGCTCACCATCGCCGCGAGATCGTCTTCATACGGCACCGTCACCACGCGTGGCGGTACGCCCGCCTGATAATCGATGCATTGGTAGTAGGTATGCGCGCGCAGCGGCGCGACACCGGTTTTGTCCGGCCCGGCAGCATAGCCTTCGTTGAGTATCGAACAGTAGGCAAGAAACGCCACGCGCACGCCGTTCTTTTCAATGACAGCGGGCCGCCGAGCTTCCGCGAGATTACGCCCTGCACCAATGGTCTTGATGCCCTTGCTTTCGAGCAAGGCAATGGTATCGAGCAAGGCGTCACCGCCCCAATCCATCGCGTGATTGCTGGCCACCGACACCACGTCAAAGCCGCAATCGGTAAACACCGACGCCAGATGCGGCTTGACGCGGCTGTGCGCGCCGCCCGAATGTAATTGCAGCGCGCCTCGTTCCGAATACACACGCTCACACTGGCCGAAGCGGATGTCCGCGCTCGCCAGCGTTGCACGTGCCAACGCACTGTAAGCTGCCATCGGTTCATGTATGGGGCCGACATCGCCGACACCGAGTAACGTCACACTGCTGCTTCTGCTCATGGGAAAACTCCTTTGCGTCGGGGTATATTACAAGGCACCGGTGCTGTGCGGCACACGACGCCGGGTTGCGAAAGATGGACAGAGCACGAGTCTTCGTTGGAAAATAATGAATAAAAACAAATACTTACAATGCGCGCTGGGTACTTGCACTGTGGCATTCGCTCACGCAGCGCAACCGCAAGCGGCAACACCCGTATCACCGTACCCGGTCAAGCCCGTGCATTTCGTCGTCGGCCAATCACCCGGCGGCGGCACGGATTTGATTGCGCGCGCGGTGACCGCGCGGCTTTCCGAAACCATCGGCCACTCGATGATCGTTGACAACCGCACCGGCGCGGCGGGTTCTGTCGGCGCGGGGCTGGTGGCGAAAAGTGCGCCGGATGGTTACACGCTGCTGGTGGTGTCAAGCAGTTATGCGATCAACCCCGGTCTTTACAGCAGCCTCACGTTTGATCCTGCGAAGGATTTGACGCCGGTGATTCTGCTGGCACAGGCACCGTTTCTGCTGGTGGTGCATCCGTCGCTGCCCGCGCAATCGGTGAAGGAATTGATTGCACTGGCGAAAGCGAAGCCCGGTACTTTGAATTTCGCCTCCGGCGGCGCGGGCAGTTCGGGCCATCTCGCCGGCGAACTGTTTCAGAACGCCGCTGGCATCAGAATCACGCATGTGCCGTACAAGGGCGCCGGGCCGGCGCTCACCGACACCATTGCCGGACAAGTGCAACTCACCTTCGCCAGCATGCTGTCGTCGCTGCAGCATGTGCGCTCGACACGGTTGCGCGCGCTGGCTGTCACCAGTGTGAAACGTTCCGCCGCACTACCCGAACTGCCAACGGTGGCCGAGGCTGGCGTGCGCGATTACGCCACCACCAGCTGGTACGGTGTGCTCGCACCTTCGGGCACAGCGGTTGCCGCGATCACACGCATGAACACCGAACTGCACAAGATCATCACGCTGCCGGACGTGCGGCAGAAACTTGCCGCCGATGGCGCCGAGCCCGCCGGCGGCAGCCCGCAGGAATTTCAAAAATATCTCACAGCGGAAATCACCAAGTGGTCGCGCGTCATACGAGCGGCTGGCATCAAAATCGAGTAATGCATTGCACCGTGCCGCACCTTGGCAAATTCCGGTAGACTTTTCCCGCTCGCCTTCCATCTTATTGCTGGAGCCCGTTTCATGACAACCAAAGCAACCACGACAAAGCCCGTACCACTGCCCGCGCCCACCGGCCCGCTCGCCGGCATGCGCATAATCGATCTCACCACGGTGCTGCTCGGCCCTTACGCCACGAAAATTCTCGGCGACCTGGGTGCCGATATTATCAAAATCGAAACTGTGGAGGGCGAAGGCCGGCGCGACTCCGGCCCGATGGTCAACAAGAGCATGGGCCAGACGTTCATGGTGCTAAACCGCGCCAAACGCGCCATCGCCATCAATCTCAAAGACCCAGCGGGACGCGATGCATTTTTGCGGCTGGCCGCCACCGCCGACGCGATGGTGCATAACGCACGCGTGCAGGCGATGAAGCGGCTTCGCCTCGATTACGACAACGTACGCAGGGTAAAACCCGATATCGCGTATTGCTACGCCGTCGGTTTTGGCAGCCAGGGCCGTTACGCCGGCCGGCCCGCGTACGACGACATCATTCAGGGTTTGAGCAGCCTGCCGTCGTTGTTGAACGCGACCACCGGCAAAACCACCTTCGTACCCATCAATTTCGCCGACCGCGTGACCGGCGTTCATCTCGCCAATGCCACGCTGGCCGCGCTGCTGCATCGCGCGCGCACGGGCGAAGGGCAGGAGGTGGAAGTGCCGATGTTCGAGACCATGGCGGAGATGGTTCTGTCAGAACATCTGTGGGACAACTACTTCGTACCACCGCGCAAAGTCAAAAACCGCAATCGCATGTTCGACCGGCGGCCATACAAGACCAAGGACGGCTACATCTGCGTGATGGCCTCCGGCGACAAAATGTTTTTTACGTTCTGCGATCTCATCGGACGGCCCGAACTGAAGACCGATCCGCGCTTCTCACATCGTTCACAGCGCACCCTCCATCTGGTGGAGGTCTACAAAATTACCGACGCCGCGCTCGCGGAACGCACCAGTGCGGAGTGGCTGCAACTGCTGGCGCAGGCCGACATTCCCGCCTCGCCCGTGCACAGCATCGACAGCCTGCTCGCCGATCCGCACTTGAACGATGTGGATTTTTTCCAGATTGAAGAACACCCCACCGAAGGCAAGGTGCGCTCAATGCGCACGTCGATGCGGTTCTCGGCCACGCCCGCGATGAATCGCCGCCCGACGCCGCATATTGGCGAGCACAGCGTTGACCTGTTGCGCGAGGCGGGGTTGTCTGAAACAGAAATCGGCAAACTGCTGGCCGATGGGGTGGTGCGGGCACCGCCCGTGTCACCTTAAAATAATCAATTAAAACAATTACTTACGAATCGTCACCGCAACACCACCAGCGCATCCGCCGCCACCACGCCCTTGCCTTCCGGCCGCACCAGCACGGGGTTGATATCCATTTCGGCGACGCGTTCGCGCGCGAGCCACGCCATGTCCGACACCGCTACCAGTAAATCGGCGAGCGCGTCGACATCACGCGCGGGCTGGCCACGCACGCCGTCGAAGAGTTTCGCGCCGCGAATCTCGCGAATCATCGCCAGTGCTTCGATTTTGTCAAAGGGCGCCACGCGGTAAGTTACATCGCGGATGGTCTCCGCGAGGATGCCGCCCAGGCCAAACGCCACCACCGGGCCGAAGCACGCATCGTTGACCACGCCGACGATGGTTTCGAGACCGTCGGTAACCATTTCCGCGACGATGGTGCCGGCAATGTTCGCCTGCGGAACCGCGCGTTTGGCGTTGGAGAGCACTTCGGCAACGGCTTTTGCCAACTGCGAGGCGTCCTGCACATTCAGACGAACGCCACCGATGTCGGATTTGTGTGCGATATCGCGCGAGGCAATTTTCACGGCTACCGGAAACTTCACGTGTGCAGGCAATGCCGCACCCGGCGCCACCAGTACGTCGTTGGTCACGGGCACGCCAAACGCGCGCAACACATTTTTGCTTTCGACTTCATCCAGCGTCGCGGCACCCGCCGGCAGCGGCGGCAGCGGCCGCGCTTTGGGCTGGGGCGGATTACAGATGCGTTCACGTTGTTGCAGCGTGTCGTAGTAATCCGCGAGCTTGCCCATGGCGTAGGCTACGCGGCGCGGCGAGGGCTGCATGGGGATGCCATGTTCAGCGATGAGGTCGAAGCCTTCGCGCGCTGTTTCGTACGGGAT
Organism: Burkholderiales bacterium; assembly: GCA_005800795.1. Taxonomy (GTDB): domain Bacteria; phylum Pseudomonadota; class Gammaproteobacteria; order Burkholderiales; family SG8-41; genus UBA5216. Next base: position 22,352 of record SYEN01000020.1, read on the forward strand.
CGAGCAGAACGCGAGTATCGGCTTGTCGGTGTGTTTCATCGCCTCCACCGCGCCCTGCACGCCGTTCAACATGGTGCGGCCGGTGGTGGTGGCGAACAACATGCCGACCTGGTGCACATCCGGATCGGCAAGCACCGCGTCGAGCGCGCGCTGATAACGTGGCATGTTCTTGTCGCTGATGAAGCCCGCCGCGTAATCCACCGGGTTTTCCAGCGAGGCCACGTTGGGCAGGCATTCGCGTAGCACGCTCATGGTTTTGTCTGAAAGCGGCACCAGCTTCAAGCCCATTTCATCCGCGGCGTCCGAAAACCCCACCGCCGAGCCGCCCGAGCCGCCCATCACCACCACGTTGCGCCCTTTGGCGAATCGCCCGGCGGCGAAACATTGCGCGTAGTCGCCAGCTTCGTGCGTATCAGTGACTTCGATCACGCCGCACTGCTTGAACGCAGCGCGAAACACGTCGTAGCTGCTGGTGAGGTTCGCCGTGTGCGAGGCCGCAGCGCGCATGCCCTGCGAGGTGTTGCCCGCCTTCAACACGATCACCGTCTTGCCTGCCGCCAGTGCGCGCCGCGCCGCCGCCATCAGTGCGCGACCGTCGGCAACCCCTTCGAGATAAGCGAGGATCACCTTGGTTTCAGGGTCATCGACAAAAGCGTTGATCAGCTCGGGCGCCTGTATGTCGGATTCGTTGCCACTCGCCACCACGTAGCGAAAACCCACGCGCTGCACCCCAGTCTGGATCACCACGCTGTTGCCGAAGCCGCCGCTCTGGATCACCGCCGACACTGGGCCAGGCTTTAAGGTCGGCGGTCGGGTGATGCTGCCAAAGCCGGTGTAGATGTTCTGATGAATATTGACCAGCCCCAGGCAGTTGGGGCCGATGATGCGCACGCTGCCTTTTTTTGCCGCCGCCAGCATGCGCTTTTCGTTTTCCATGCCTTCCGCGCCGGTCTCGCGAAAACCGCCACCGAGCACCACGGCAAACGGGATGCCCTTCTCTCCGCATTGCTCGATGATGCCGGGCACCAGCTTCGCGGGAATGCAAACCACCGCCACATCGCACGGCTCGTTGATGTCGGCAAGACTGCGATAACAACGCATCCCCGCCATCGTGTCGTAATTCGGGTTCACCGGAAAAATGCCACCGCCGTAACCGTGACTGGTGATCGCCTCCAGCGCCTGCCCTCCGGCGCGGATGGTGTCTTCGGTGGCGCCCACAATGGCGACACCGCGCGGATTAAAAAGCCGTTCAAAGTTGCTCATACCAGCCTAAATATTATTGTTTAAAAACAGATACTTACAATTACTCTGCCTTGATGCCCGCGTCGCGGATTACCTTGCCCCACTTGCTGATTTCCCCGGCGAGATACTGACGCAAATCCTCCGCCGATCCGCCCAACGGTTCAGCGCCTTGCTTGATCAGGCGATCGCGCATATCCGGCTCTTTCATGGTCGCGACCAGTGCGGCGTTCAATTTATCCACCACGGGCTGCGGCGTCTTGCCGGTGGACAACACGCCGAACCAGCCGACCGCTTGAAAATCCGGCACAGCGTTTTCCGCAATCGTCGGCAGCTCCGGAAACAGCGCCGAACGCCTGGCACTGGTGACACCGATGCCGCGCAGCGTGTTGTTGCGGATATACGGCGTGAGGATCAACACGTTATCGAACGCCACTTGCAACCGGCCGCCCAGCAAGTCCGGCATCAGTTGTCCCGTGCCCTTGTACGGCACATAGGTCATGTCGAAGCCCGCGGTGCGCTTTAATAATTCACCCGCCAATCGCTGCAACGAACCGGGCGTAGACCCCGCATAGTTGAGTTTGCCGGGATTAGCCTTGCCGTAGGCAATCAAATCCGTCACCGACTTGATCGGCAGCGCAGGCTGCACCACCAGCACATAAGGCGACGTGGCGATCAGGCACACGGGCGCGAAATCTTTCGCGATATCAAACGGAAGCCTGGCAAACAGACTGCTGATGGTGCCGAAGGAGCCGGAGGCCATCATCAGCGTGTGCCCGTCGGGCTGCGCCTTGGCCACGATATCCGCGCCGATGATGCTGCTGCCCCCGGGGCGATTGTCGATGACCACCTGCTGGCCAATGCGCTCGCCGAGTTTTGCGCCCACCAGCCGCGCCATGATGTCGGTGCTGCCGCCGGCAGCGACGGCGACCACCAGACGCACGGGGCGTTGCGGGTAATTTTGCGCACTCGCTGCCCAACCAACCGCCAACAATGGCAACACCCAACCAACAGCAAAATTCAATGTCATGATTTCCCTTGTTGCTGGCGGATTGCGCCTTACTGCACCTTGAGCCGGGCGCGCTCGGCCACCTTGGCCCAGTTCGCCATTTCTTCGTTCAACAGTTTCAGCAGCCGCTCGGGCGGCCCGCCCGCCGGCACCAGGCCATCGGCGGCAATGCGCTGCACGAACTCGGGGTCTTTGATGATGCGGTTGATTTCGCTGTTGAGCCTTTCCACGATTGCCGGCGGCAAACCGCGCGGCCCCATCAATCCATGCCAGTTGCTGACTTCAAACTTGTAAACCGCCTCGATCACGGTCGGCACCCCGGTCAGTGCCGGCACGCGTTGGGCGGAAGTCGCGGCAATGGCGCGCAAGCGGCCCGACTTTACGTGTGGCATCACCGCCGCGATCGCCGCCAGCAACATTTGCGTCTGCCCCGCCATGGTGTCGGAGATCGATTGGCTGTTGCCTTTGTACGGCACGTGGGTGAAATGCGTGCCGCTCAGCATGGCGAACAATTCCGTCGCCAGATGCGAAATGC
>SYEN01000192.1 GCA_005800795.1 Burkholderiales bacterium
CCAGTATATTGGTCTGAAATGCGATGCTGTCAATGACGCCGATGATGTCACCGATTTTGCGTGAGCTTTCTTGTATCTCTGTCATGGTGGCGACCACCGCGCCGACCACCGCGCCGCCCTGCCCCGCGATGCGATTGGCCTCGCGCGCGAGCGTGCTGGCGTTACTTGCTCCATCCGTGTTCTGGCGCACGGCCGAAGTCAGTTGTTCCATGCTGGACGCCGTTTCCTCGAGCGAGGACGCCTGCGACTCGGTTCGCACCGACAGATTATTCGTGCCAGCGGCTACTTCTTCCGAAGCGCTTTGAATATGCGCAGTGCCAGCACGGATTTCACTTACCATGCGGCCAAGACCCTCGCTCATGACATGCAGCGCATGCAACAGGCTGGCGTTATCGCCGGAACGCAGGTGTACGGCTTGGGACAAATCTCCCTTCGCGATGCGTTGGGTAGCCGCCACGGCATATGACAAATCGCCACCCAGCCCGCGCCGCAGGCGGCGCAGAATCAACACGTTGAGCACAATAAACAGCGCCAGGGCCACCACAAGCATGCCGCCGATCAGCCAGTACGCGCGGTGCGTGCGACGCGCCACCTATTCGACAATCGCCTGATTGATCACGGCAAAGTCGGCCTCAAAGGTTTCTGCATTGCTCAATAACTTGCCGTAAAACGTCATCACGTCAGCGGCGCCCGCGTTAATGCCACGTTGCGCGGCAAGCGGCGTCAGCCTCTCACGCATATTGAGCCAGGCGGGCGCAATCTTGCTGTTGAAGTGTTGCTCGGCGGCTTCGCCCGGTAACCGTTTAGACAGATTATTAAGCGCATCATCGCCAGCCTTGATGCTCGCCAGTAGCGCCTTAACCTGCGCGGTGGCGCCTTCCGCAAGTATCAGCTCACCGACACCGCGCAAGGTGGCTTGAACATAACGATTGGCTTGATCCAGCGACTCCTGCGCGTCACGCGCATCGTTGATTTGCCGCAAACCAACCATAAAGACCACGAAGGTCGCGACAATCAGCAAAAAGCTGATCACAGCGCCTGCGATCATGTCGCGGCGCAGCGGGTCCCTACCCGCCTGCGCCGCCGCCTCGCTTACTAATTCGCTACGCGCCAATTGGGCTACTTGGCCAAGGGCATGTTGGCCTTGACCCATTCGTCCGTACCTGCGCGGTAGTAATGCACGTTGGTATGGCCCGCTTTGATTGCCAGAACTGCTGCCTTATAGGACTTCCATCCCGTGGGGCCGTCGCTGTAAAAAACCAGCCGCGCACCCTTGTCCACTGGCAATGCCTTGAGATCGAACTGGTCCTTGCTCGCATCAAAATCCGCCTTGAATTCGCTGTTTTCCCGATAGGGCAGCGACTTCGCGCCGGGCAGATGGCCCCTGCCGTAATTCACCGGGCTGCGCATATCGTAAATCAATACGCCTTTGGTGTCCGTCAATTGCTTGGCGGTCGTGGTGTCGATCACTTTACCTCCTGCCAGCGTTGCCGGGGTTGGCGGCTTGGGCGCATCGGTTTGCGCACGCGCGCTCATCACACCGAAGAGCAGAAATAGCGAAGCGAAATAGGCAACGCCTTGAAGCAGGTTCTTTTTCATCGAGACGACCTCAGTAGGTTTTTCGGAAATACCTAAATTTCCAGCGAAGTAATAATGATTATTGATTACCATACAAGTATAACACCCAGACTTTGACTTGGCAGACGTTCTCCAATGCATTTCACAAATTGTTTGCATATTTACTGTTAAAGAAATTGGCGTCGCCAATGGTGAGTAGTTGCCCAGTAGCCCTCCAATCCGAGAGCGCTGTACAGAACCATTAACGACAAGGTGAGTGACAATCCTTATTTGCAGCACTAATACACTAGGGCAAAACGGACAATCGCAATTCCTACCGCGCGCGCCAGCCTTTAAAAATCGCGATCAAATAAAAAATAAAACCCCTATAAAACAGATACTTATACACAGCCACTTTTACTGACAGTTCTGCTACGCTCCTGCCATGCTCCGCTTTTCGTTACTACCGCCCGGCACCCAGCCCGATGCCAAACGCCTGCTCGCCGCGCGCGCGTTGCGGGGTTTTGCCGACGGCTACGTCGCGTTGCTGTTGCCGTATTACCTGACGCTCGCCGGTTATAGCGCGCTGCAAATCGGCTTCATCATCACCGCCACGCTGCTCGGTTCCGGCGTGATGACGCTGAGCATCGGCTTGATCGCGTACCGCTTTCACAACCGCTCGCTGTTGTCGGCGGCTTCGCTATTGATGATGGCGACGGGCCTGTGCATGGCCGCAGTCACCGATTTCTGGCCGCTACTGCTCGTGGCGTTCATGGGTACCATCAATCCTTCCAGCGGTGACGTCAGCGTGTTCTTGCCGCTGGAACAATCGTTGCTGACGACGACCACATCCCCGTCATCGCGCACTGCGCTGTTCGCGCGCTACAGTCTCATCGCAGGGCTGGCCGCTGCCGCCGGTGCGCAGGCTGCTGCGCTGCCCGCCTTGGTTGCGCCTTGGTGGGGTCTAACCGAAAAGGGCGCGATTCAGGCGATGTTTGTTCTGTATGCTGCCGTGGGTATTGCCGTGCTGGCTATTTATCGCAGCGTGTCGCCCACTCTGGGCGCAGACCCAAAATCAGCGGAAACCCCGCGTGCGCCGTTGGGACCATCAAAGCATCGCGTCTACAAGCTGGCCGCTGTGTTCAGCATCGATGCTTTCGGTGGCGGTTTTGCGGTGCAGTCGTTGCTGGCGCTGTGGCTGTATCAGCGGTTCGGCCTCACCTTGGCCGAGGCCGGCACGCTGTTTTTGTGCACCAGCCTGCTAGGGGCGTTTTCGCATCTGGCGGCGAGCTGGATCGCCGCGCGCATCGGGCTGGTTAACACCATGGTATTTACCCACCTTCCCGCCAACCTGTTGTTTATTCTGGTGCCATTCATGCCCAATCTGGCGCTGGCAGTGGCCTGTCTGCTGGCACGCTCTGCTCTGGGGTCCATGGACGTGCCTGCGCGGGTGTCCTACGTTATGGCTGTGGTCTCCCCGGCTGAGCGCCCCGCCGCTGCCAGCGTCACGAATGTGCCTCGCAGTCTCGCCGCCGCCTTGAGTCCGGCGCTGGCTGGATATATGCTCACACTTTCCAGTTTCGGCTGGCCGCTGGTAG
>SYEN01000002.1 GCA_005800795.1 Burkholderiales bacterium
AAGGATATTTTGTGGCCAGTGTTAAAACGCTTTTAAACCTCGAAGGCTGTGTGAGTGTAATCACCGGCGGCGCCACCGGCATCGGCTTTCAAATGGCGAGCGGTCTCGCCGAGGCCGGATCGAACATCGTCCTGTGCTCGCGCAAGGTGGAAGTGTGCGAAGCCGCCTGTGCCGAACTCGAAAAAATCGGCGTGAAAACGCTGGCGGTGGCGTGCGATGTCACCAAGCCGGATCAGGTCGAGGCGATGAAAGATGCCGTACTAAAAAAATTCAACCGCGTTGACGTGTTGATGAACAACGCCGGTCGTGCGTGGGTGGCGCCGCCGGAAGACATGCCGCTGGATCGCTGGCAGCAGGTGATGGATTTGAACATCAATGCCGCGCTGATTTGCTCGCAAGCCATCGGCCGCGAATTCATCAAACAGAAACGCGGCAAGATCATCAACATCGCCTCGATTGCAGGCATGGTGGGGCGCAACCCGGCGGCGTACAGCAGTATTGCCTACAGCACCAGCAAGGGTGCGCTGGTGCATTTCACGCGCGATCTCGCGGTGAAATGGGCGCAGCACAATATTCAGGTGAACTGCATCGCGCCGGGGTTTTTTGTCACGCCGCTGAATCAGAAACTGTTTGAACGTAATCAGGAATACCTCGAAGCCGAAGTGCCGTCGCACCGCACCGGCGGGCCGGATGACTTGAAGGGGGCGGCAGTGCTGTTGGCGTCGCAGGCGTCGAACCACATTACCGGTGTGATTCTGCCGGTGGATGGCGGTACGATTGCTTGGTAAGGGCTGATCGTAAGTATATGTTTTTAAAGAATAAATGTTGGGCTGTTTGGGTGCTCATTCTGGCGCTGGGCGCGATTGCGTGCTTTTCGGTTGCGCACGCGGCGGAGGGGCTATTCCCCAACCCAACCGTGTTGGCGCCACCGGCCAAGCCCACCAAAATGCCGGACTTCGATTTTGCCAACCTTCACGGCGGCGCGCTGAAATCGTCCGAGCTGAAAGGCAAGGTGATCGTCATTCGCTTCTGGGCAACGTGGTGAGACATCTGCCGGTGCGAAATGCCTTCCGTGCAGAAGGCACATAACGAAAGCGAAAACACCAGGGACCTGGTGGTGATGACGGTGTCGCTCGATGGCGGCGATGGTGCGGCGGTGAAAAAATTTCTGGACGAGCACAAATACACCATGCCTTCGGCGCACGACAAAGGCATGGCGTTTGGCCGGGCGATAAACGCGCGCGGCGTGCCGATGACGTATATTATCGACCGCAATCAGAATATCGCCGCCAGCGGGCTGGGGCCGCTGGCGCTGGAACGGGCTGATGTCAAAAAGCTGATCCAGACGCTGGTGGCGAAAAAGTAGTTCTTACAATACCAAAGGAGCCAGGCATGTTGAGATACGTACGATGGTTGAAAATGCTGCTGGCCGGGGCGGCGTTTGCGCTTGCGGCGGGCGGTGCGCAGGCGTTGCAGGTGGGCGACAAGGCACCGGATTTCTCGTTGCCCTCCACCAAGGGCAGCAATGTGCGCCTGAGTGATTTCGCCGGCAAGCAGTCGGTGGTGATCTTCACGTATATCGGCGCGTTCACCAAGACTTGAACACAGGAAGCACTCGGCTTTCAACTGGATTTACCCAAGTTTGAAGCCGTAAACGCCCAGGTTCTGGGCGTTAGTGTGGATTACCTCGATGCCAATCGCGCATGGAGCGAGAAGATGGGCGTGACTTACCCCTTGCTTACGGACGGGCCGCGCACGATGCTGCGTGCCTACGGCGCGCTGTTTGACGATCCTGCGATGGTCAAGACCGCGCGCATCGGCACCTATCTCAAGGCACAACGCGCGTGGTACGTCATCGACAAGCAGGGCATCGTACGCTACGTGAAGGTAGGCTCGCCCTCGTTGGTGCCGAGCGACGAACTGATTGAGATGGTGAAGAAGTTCAACTAGCCAACAGCGGGGGCGCAGTCGCTATTGGGGGCGAATCCCCGCCACCTTGGCGAGCTTGAGCCATTTGGCGACTTCGGCCTTGACGATGCCGTCGAATTCGCTGCTACTGCCACCGATGGATTCCAGTCCCTCGCGCAATAGCAGCGTGCGTACTTCCTGCAGGCGCACTATGCGTGCGATCTCGCTGTTTAATCTGTCGACCACCGCCAGCGGCATTTTGGACGGGCCGAGCATGCCGATCCACGAATTGTGTTCGTAGCCCGGAACGCCGGCTTCCGCAACGGTGGAAAATTCCGGTGCCGCCACTGAGCGACGGGCGCTGGTGACCGCCAACGCGCGCAGTTTTTGGTTGCGTACCTGCGGCAACGCGGTGGAAATGGTGGCGAAATTTACCTGACACTCGCCGGCCAGCATGGCCACCATCGCCGGCGCACCGCCTTTGTAGGGAATGTTGGTCATGCGCGTGCCGGTCATGTACATAAACAGCTCTGCTGCCAGATGCGTGCTGGTGGCGATGCCGCTTGAGGCATAGTTGATGTCGCCGGGCTTGGCTTTGGCCACCGCGACCAGTTCCTTCACCGTTGTCACCGGCATCGACGGATGCACCACCAGCAGATGGGGCAACCCTGCGACCTGTGATATCGCGGCGAAATCGCGCACCGGATCGAACGGCAGTTGTTTATGGAGAGCCGGGTTGATGGTGAACGAAGCAGCCACCATCAGCAGCGTGTGGCCATCGGCCGGCGCCTTGGCTACGGCTTCGGTGCCGTTGATGCTGCCCGCGCCGGGTCGATTGTCGACGATGAAATTTTCCTTCATCGCCTCGGCGAGTTTTTGCGCAACCGCACGCGCGGCGAAATCGGTGGAACCGCCCGCGCTTTGCGGGACGATGATGCGCACCGGCTTCGCGGGATAGTTGTGCGCCGCTGCCGGGGATGCCGTGATCAGTGCGGCGATGAATCCGAGCGAATTAAAAAATTCTTTATAAATCAGATACTTAGTCTGCATCATAGCCCGGCGCCACGCGCATATCGATGACGCACACATTACCCTCGCGAACCGTGGCGATGCCGCGATTGACGGCATCTTGCACGTCGGCCACGCGCTCGACCGGGCCGATGGCCACCGCGCCTTGCGCGCGTGCCATCGCCGCCAGATCGAGGTCAGGGTCGCCGATGCGCTGGCCGATCCAGCGGTTTTCCGGCGGGCGGCCGCGCGCCACTGCCATGTGCTCCTGATGCCGCTCGTCGTTGAAGTAGGAGCGGTTGTTGCAGATGATCATCAGGCACGGCAGGCCATAGTGCACGGCGGTCCACACCGCGGTATTGCCCATGATGAAATCGCCGTCGCCGCACAGGCCGATGGTGATGCGCCCGCTGCCCTTGAGCGCGAGTGCCGCACCCACGGTGATGCCCGGACCGGCGCCAACACCGCCGCCGCCATCAAAGCCGATGTAGTCAAGTGGGTGGCGAAACGGCAAATAGGCGCCATTCCAGCCCAGCGGCAGGCGCGAGATGCAGTAGTCCGCGTCTTTCAGCGCCACACGTAGTGCTGCACCTACTCCGGCAATAGTGACTTCGTTGGCAGGCGGCGCAGGCAAGGCAGGTGAGGGTGCAAGCGGCGCTGCGGCTTTACGTGGCGCGACCGCGCGCAGCAGTTGCGGCACCACCGCGTCGGGCTCGCACATCATGTAAATATCCACCGGCGGCAGCGCCTGATAATCCATGCTCCAGCCGCGATGCACATGCGCATCGCAGGAGACGTTGATGATTTTTGCGGAGACGGGTTTGTCTCCCAGTGCTTGTTTCAACGAGCCGGCGAGATCAAGCCAGTCGAGCGACAGAATCACATCCGCTTCGGCCAGTAGCTTGCGTACGGCGGGTACCAGGCGATTGCCCGGCGGGGCAGCGTGCAGCCGGTGATCGGTGGGGAAGGCGGCGGGGAGTTTGATGTGCGTCAGCACCGGAATGTCGAGCTTTTCGGCGAGCGCGATACGCGCGTTCCAAGCGTCGATGTTGCGCGAGCAGCGGCCAGCGAGCATGACCGGGTTCTTTGCCTGCGCGATAAGCTTTGCCGCGGCTTGCACCAGTGTGTCGGGCGCTTGAGCAGACAGCGGTGGCGCGTAGCGCGCGGGATCGGGAAGCTTGGGCAGCGTATCGAGTTTTTCTTCCTGAATGCTGACATCGAGGTTGACGTAAGTCGGCCCGCGCGGCGCGGTCTGCGCAAGTTGCGCCGCGCGCAGCAAGGCTTCGAGCGCGGCGGTCACCGAGCCCGGCTGGTTGTCCCATTTGGTGAAATTGCGTACCAGTTGGCCTTGATCGGAGCAGGTGTGTATCCACTCGATCCACGGCCGGCGTTTGGTGGCGTCCCATGCGCCGGTCGCACCCAGAATTAGCACGGCGGCCCTGTCGCACCAGCTGTTGAATATGGGCATTGAGGCGTGCATCAGGCCGACGTTGGAATGCAAGGCGGCTGCCATCATGCGATCAGAGGCCTTGAAGTGGCCCTGTGCGATGTGCACTGCGGTCTCGTCGTGCAGACACAGCAGCATTTGCGGCGCGCGGTTGCCAAGATAGTTGACGAGGCTGTCGTGCAAGCCGCGATAACTCGCGCCGGGGTTGAGCGCGATATAGGTGATGCCCATTTCGCGCAGCATGGCCGCGATGGCATCGCTGCCCCAATGCGTTTCGGATTCGCGCGCTGGGACAGGCAGGTCGTGTACGATGGCGGCGGACTTGGCCGATGCTTCGCTCATGGAGATTCTCCGCAAGGGTAAGTTTTTCGAAGACCAGCTTGATAACGGTGTGCTTTTGGCCAACTCAGCGCGTCAATCCACCCGCGCGCCTGACAGTTTGATCACGGTCGCCCATTTGGTGATTTCGGATTTCACGTGTGCGGCGAGTTGTTCGCGCGTGCTGCCTACGGGTACCACGCCTTCGTCGCCGAGACGTTGCCTGATCTCTGCGCTTTGCATGATTTTGGTGGTATGCGTGTTGAGCAGGGTAAGAATGTCCGGCGGTGTGCCTGCCGGTGCGAACAAGCCATACCACTGGCTGGATTCATAACCTGTCAAACCGGCTTCGGCGACGGTGGGCAGACTGGGCATGGCCGCAAGCCGTTCGCGGCTGGTGACGGCGAGTGCGCGCAAGCGAGCCGTTTTGACGTGCGGCCCGGCGTTGATCGCGGGTAGAAACATGATCATGGCTTCGCCGCCCATCAGCCCGATCATTGCCGGACCGGAACCGCGGTAGGGAATGTGCACCATCTTCACGCCAGCCATCACATTAAAGAGTTCACCCGCCAGATGCGGCGTGCTGCCACTGCCAGAACCCGCAAAGCCGATTTCACCAGGCTTGGCTTTGGCAAGTGCAATCAGTTCCTTGACCGATTGCGCGGGCAGCGATGGGTGCGCCACCAGCACGTTGGGGCCGAAGGCTATCAGGCTGATGGCCTCGAAATCGCGAACAGGATCGTACGGCGCTTTGCGGTAGAGGCTCGGCGAGGTTACGAAATTCGCGCCATTCACCATCAGTGTATAGCCGTCCTTCGCTGCTTTGGCGACAGCTTCACTGCCGATCATGCCATTGGCGCCGGCGCGATTTTCAACCACGAAGCTGCGGCCCAGGTTTTCCGACAGTCTGGCGGCGGTGAGGCGGCCCAAGCTATCCACGCCGCCGCCGGGCGGAAAAGGCACAACGATGCGCACGGGGGCGTTGGGATACGATGGTGTCTGGGCGAAAAGCGCCGTGGTTGCGCTCAGGAGTGCCGAGCCGAAGAGGGCTGCCGGGAAGAATTTCAATCGCTGCTTTCCTGTTTTGGTTTGGCCGATCAGCGTCCTGCAAAAAACACCGATTCCAGCCAATCCCACATGGCCGCCACGCCGATGCTGGCGTTATCGATCTGGCAATGATGGTAGCCGCCTTCTTCACGCGTAAAGAGTTTGAAGGTTTTGTTTTTCGAGCCGACGGCATCGAAGCATTTTTGCGCGACCGGCAGCGGAATCTGTTCGTCGCCTTCGCCGTGTACCATCAGGAAAGGGCAGGTGATTTTTTGCACCACGCCGTCGAGCCGGAAACCCTCAAGTTTTTTCATGGCTTCGTCGCGCGTGGTGACGTTGAATATCCACAGCAAATGCTGCCACGCGACAGACAGCGACGGCAGTTTGCCGCTGTCGAGTTTTTCAAAGCGGCTGCGCCAGATTTCCCAATAATCCCATTGCGCGCCCCACGCGATACAGGCGGCGAAACGTTGCTCGAAGGCCGCCGCGCGCGGCGCGTAGTAGCCGCCCAGGCTAATTGCCATGACGCCAATGCGCTTTGCGTCGATTTCCTTGCGGCCCGCCAGATATTCATATGCTGCGGTGCCGTAGCGTTCGGTCTCATGGTGCAGCCACTGGTTGCGAAAGCGCACGGCTTCGCCGTTGCCGGGGCCGTCAACGATCAGACAGGCGATGCCGCGCGCAGCCAGATCGGGCACGCCCTTGAAATACTGGATTTCCTTGGTGACATCGAAGCCGTCGAAAAACACCATCGCGGGTGACGGGCCTTTGTGGCCAATGTCTTCAGCGTGGATCAGGATCGCCGGCAGTGACCCGCCTTCGTACGGAATTTCCACGTGTTCGATTTTCGGCCGGCGGATGAGTTGTGCGGCGTCTCGAAAGCAATCCACGCCGCGCTTGTAGTCGGCAAGCCCTGCGGCTTTCGGTTGCAGAAAGCGCTCACCAACATGGTAGTAGTTCGCTGCGCGAAACAAATATTGCGCGCCCGTGGTGCGCCGGCCGGCGGCAATATGTGCGCGGCCCGCGTCTTCGACCTTGCGCGCCTCGCGTGCCCATTCGGTGAACCAGGCGGTGTCGTCACCGGATTTGCCTTTGAGGCGCAGGCCGATGCGGTTGATTTCATCGATTTCTGCACCACCCCAGGGCGCTGAATTCAAGCCGATCAGCACGCCATGCGACCAGCGGTAGTCCTCGGGAAAATACATGAAGGAAAGTTCGTCGGAATTGGCCACGGTAGGTCCCTTTTATCGTGCGAATAGGTGAGTAAATTTCAAGCCGGGATAATAGCACCGCGCTCACCTTGGCACAGGCGAATCCGGTATCATCCGCGTTTGCTTTTTCTCATCTACGGAGAGTGTTTATGTTGCGCAATTTCAACCGTTTTTCTGTGATGCTGGCCACCCTGCTGTTCTCGAGCGTTGTGTTGGCTCAGCCCGCAACCGCCAAGAAGGAATACGAGCCCAGCGTGGGCCAGTCGGGCAAAGACGTGGTGTGGGTGCCGACGCCGCAAGCGCTGGTGGATCGCATGCTTGACTTGGCCAAATTGACGACTGCCGACGTGCACTATGACCTCGGTTCGGGCGACGGCCGCACGGTGATTACTGCGGCCAAACGCGGCGGCAAGGCCTATGGCATTGAGTACAACCCGGATATGGTTGAACTTGCCCGCCGCAACGCGCAAAAAGAAGGCGTCGCCGACAAGGCGATTTTCAAGCAGGGCGACATTTTTACCGAGGCCAGCAAAAAAGATTACACGCAAGCATCAGTGATCACACTGTTTCTGCTGCCTGACCTGAATGTGAAGCTGCGTCCAATATTGCTGGACATGAAACCGGGTGTGCGCGTCGTGTCCAACAGCTTCAGTATGGGTGACTGGAAGGAGGACGACAAGATCACCGCGGGTGGCGACTGCACTTCGTGGTGCACGGCCTATATGTGGATCATCCCGGCGAAGGTTGGAGGTAACTGGAAGACGTCGCGCGGCACCCTGAATCTCAAGCAGGAATATCAAATGCTGTCGGGCTCGCTCAACAACGGCAATGTCAGCGCGATTGTGTCGGATGCCAAAATGCTCGGCGAACAAATCAGTTTTACTGCCGGTGGCGCGCAATACACCGGCCGCGTCAGCGGCAACAGCATCGAGGGTACTTATAAAGCGGGTGCGGACAATGGCCGGTGGTCAGCAACTAAGTAACAAAAACGTTCATTGTAAAAAGTTCAATAAAAACAATTAGTTACGTAAGGTTATGACAATGAGGATCACGGGCCGGGCGATTGGGTTGACTGCAGTTTTGGGCGTTGCGGGCGCTATGCCAATGTCGCCATTGGCTTCATGGCCATCACTGATGCCACAGGCGCATGCGCAATCGGCTGCTGATTGGCCCACAAAACCGGTGCGCTTTATTGTGCCGTTTCCGCCGGGCGGTTCGGTGGACCCGCTGGCGCGTATGACCAGCGCACGGCTTAATGCGGCGCTGGGCCAACAGTTTGTGGTGGACAATCGCACCGGCGGTTCGGGTTCCATCGGCACGGCGCTGGGCGCGAAATCCGCGCCCGATGGCTACACGTTTGTGATTGTGTTCGACACGCATGCGGTGAACCCGTCGCTGATTCCGAATTTGCCGTTCGATACGCAGAAGGATTTGCAGAACGTCATGCTGATCGGCACCGCGCCGATGGTGATGACGACCAACCCAGCCAAGCCTTACAAAGGGTTTGATGACGTGGTGAAGCTTGCCAAGGCCAAGCCTGCGGCGTTAACTTTCGGTTCGGTGGGCAGCGGCAGTCTGGGCCATCTGGCGATGATGCTGGTGCAGCAGCAAGCCGGCATCAAAATGGTTCATGTGCCGTACAAGGGCGGCGGTCCGGCGTTAACGGATGCCATTGGCGGGCAAATCGATTTCGCGGTGACATCTGTGGCGGTGCCGGGGCCACACATCAGGGCGGGACGCTTGCGCGCGGTGGTAAGCACCGGTGACAAACGCTCGCATGTGGTGCCCGATACGCCGACGCTGATCGAAAGTGGGCTGCCGGGCATGTCCGCGCACGCGTGGTGGGGCTGGGTGGCGCCGGCTGGATTGCCCACACCGCTGCTGGCCAGAGTGCACGGCGAGTTGGCCAAAGTATATGCGCAGCCGGAGCTGCGAAAGCAAATCACCGAGCAACTGGGCATGGATCTCGTAGCAAGCTCGCCGGAAGCGATGAGCAAATTTTTGACGACCGAGATCGGACGCTGGGCCAGGGTGGTGAAAGAAAACGGCATACGCGCGGACTGACCGGCGTTTATCAGGGCAAAGCCATGAACATCGAACGCGGACTGGTCAAGACGGCCTACGGCTATATCCACTATCGCGCGGCGGGTGCACCCGGCAGCAAGGCGATTATGCTGCTGCACATGAATCAGCAGTCGTCGTCAGTCTATCTGGAATTAATTGCTGAGCTGGCGCCGTATTTGCGCGTGGTGGCAATGGATTATCCGAGTCATGGGGACTCGGATCACGTGGATACGCAGCCTTCCATTGGTGACTATGCGCAGTGTGCGGTAGCCGTAGCAGATGCGCTGGGCATCCAGACATTTAGTGCGTTGGGTGAGGCGGCGGGCGCGGCGGTGGCGATTGAGCTGGCGGTTGGCCATGCGGCGCGCGTCAACAGGATCGTGCTGGTGAATTGTCCCTACTATAAGGATCGCAACATGGCGGAATTACGCCACGGGCCTCTAAAAAGCGGTTTGCGGCCCGAAGATGCCAGTGGTTTTCCGGTGACACGCACGATAGAGTTTTTGTTGAGCAAGGATGCTGGCCACGCGCCAATGAACCCTACGCAATCGTGGATGGATCGCATCAATACCGCGCAGATGGAATGCGGCAGACACCGCTGGCAGGCGCTCGATGCGCTGCACGATTACGACATCGGTGCGAATCTGCAAAAGGTTGGGTGCCCGATTCTCCTGCTGATTGGCGAGCATTTTCATTACCTGCGATATCGGGACGAGTTCCATGGCAAAAACAGGCGATTGCGCTCGGAAGTGATACCCGGCGCACGGCTATGCATGGGGTGGGAGCGCGCGGCGGATGTTGGTAGCCACGCACAGGCTTTTTTGCGCGAGGCAGTCTGAGCGGGTCTGGCGCAGTACAACCGGTGGCGCGAGGCATCCAGCGGGTCACGTTACTGAACGTTAAGCAGCCTTGTCGTAAGTATCTGTTTTAATTGAATAATTTAGCCATGCAACACGCTAAGAAAAAACCATCTAAACCCGCTGTAAGAACCAAATCCTCACAAGCCCAATCGTCCAAGGACCGCTCGGTTGGTGGTGAAATTCCGGAAAAACTGCGTGGCTTCGGCGGTGGTTTACCTCGCGCAATGGGTGTCACGATCACGCAGGCCAGCAAGAAAAAAATCGTGGCCGAGTTGCACGTCAAACCGCTGGTGCTCAATCGCAATCTGCGCGCCAATGGCGGCGCGCTGATGGCGTACGCCGATTGCCTGGGCGCGGCGGGCACAATAATGAACCTGCCTGACGGCT
>SYEN01000193.1 GCA_005800795.1 Burkholderiales bacterium
ATCGCGGCGATGCCGTGGTGGTCACCGGCCTCGGTTCATCGAGTTACGACGTGGGCACTGTGGACCATCCGAACACCTATTACCTGTGGGGCGGCATGGGTGGCGCCGCGATGATTGGCGTGGGGCTGGCGATAGCCCAACCGAAACGCCGTGTGCTGGTGATTACCGGCGACGGCGAAATGTTGATGGGCCTCGGCTCGCTCGCCACCATCGGCGCGGAAAAAATCCGCAATTTGTCCATTATCGTGCTCGACAACGAACTCTACTCCGAGACCGGCATGCAGCCCACGCATACCAGCCGTGGCGTCAATCTGGCGGGCATCGCCGCAGCTTCCGGCTTCGCAGCAGCGGACACCGTGACCACGCTACCGGGCCTGAAATCGTGGATACCCAAACTCTACAACACCTCAGGGCCGCTGTTCCTCGACATCAAGGTCAATGCCAACCGCTATCCGCTGTCGATACGGCTGCGCGATGGCACGCATATCAAGAACCGCTTCCGCGAATCGTTGCTGGGGGCAAAGGCGTTCGACTGACGGAGGGTGCCATCATGACTGCAACCACACTCGACTACGACATCCGCCCCGCCGACGCTGCGCTCGGCGCTGAAGTACATGGCCTTGATCTGCGGCAATTGAACGATGCCACCTTCAAGCGCCTGCGCGAGGTATGGTTGCATCACGTGCTGCTGGTGTTCAAGAACCAGACGCTTACGGCTGAGGACCTCGTCACGCTGGTGAAACGCTTCGGCACGCCGGTGAGTTCGTCGGGTCTGCATCAACGCAAGCTCGAAGAACGCACCGCCAACCAGTTGTTCAACCTGCCGCCGGAAGTGACCGTCGTCACCAACGTGCGGCAGGATGGCAAGCCGGTGGGTATTCTCGGCGACGGGGAAATCGTGTGGCACTCCGATTTTTCATTCAAGGAACGCCCCACCGCCGCACGCATGCTGGTGGCGATGGAAGTGCCGCCGCAGGATAAAGGCGGCAATACCAAATTCCTCAACGCCTACGCCGCCTTCGACGCTCTGCCCGACAGCTACAAAAAAAAGCTGGTGGGCAAAACCATCAAGCAGGGCAACATCGTCGATACCGCCATGAAGTTGCGCCCGGGCGCGTCGCTCAATGACGACATCCGCACGGCACCCGGCCCCAGCCATCCGGTGATTTCCACCCACCCCGAAACCGGTTGCAACCTTCTGTTCCTTGGCCGCCGCCACGCGGCCTACGTCAACGGTATGACGCCGGAAGGCTCTGAAGCGTTTCTCAACGAGCTGTGGGATTACGGCACACAGGAACGCTTTTGCTACACCCACCGCTGGAACAAAGGCGACGTGGTGGTGTGGGACAACCGCGCCGCCGTGCACAGGCGTGACGGCTTCGACCCGGAAAGCCGCCGCGTGCTCTACGCCGCTCAGGTGGAGGGGCATAAACCCTACGAAGCGCCGGACGCATTAAGCCGGTCTGCGCATGGGCGAGCCACGATTTAAAAATATCAATAAAAACAAATACTTATGATTACCCCTTCCTGGGAATGGCCAAACGGCAAACCTATCGCTGTCTGCTTCAACGTCTGCCTCGAAGCCTGGTCAGACGGCAAGGCGCCGGGCATCAGCCCGATGGGCAATCCATTGCCGCCGGGCGTGCTGGATAACACGGCGATTTCCTGGGCCGAGTATGGACCGCGTCGCGGCATCTACCGATTGCTGGAAGGATTTGCCAAACACGGCGTGAAAGCCAGCGTGATTACCAATGCCATCATCGCCGAGCGTCACCCGGATGCCGTCAAGGCCGTCGCTACTGCCGGGCACGAAGTGGTATCACACTCCTACGCGATGGACGTGATGCCTGTGATGATGAAAGAAGACCAAGAGCGCGCCAATATCAGGCGCTGCACAGATTTGCTGCAAAACGTGTCGGGGCAAACCATCAAGGGCTGGCTCAGCCCGCGCGCCACACCCAGTGCCCACTCGGCGCGCTTGCTGACCGAGGCGGGTTACACCTGGTACGGCGACACGCTGACCGACGACCTGCCGTGGATCGAAACCGGTGGCGGCGCCAATATCGTGGCCATTCCGCTGTCGACAGAAGTCAACGACATGCGCTCGATGAAAGATGGCGCACCGATTAATTCCATCGTCAGCACCTTCGAGGAACAACTCATGCGCGTGCGCGAAACCGAATCCGGCCCGGCGCAGGTGGATTGCACCGTGCACGCGCATATTTTCGGCCGCCCGCATGGCGCGTATTACTTTCAGCGCGTGGTGGAACTTGCGGCAAAATCGCCCGATGTTTGGGTGGCAACCCGCCTGCAAATCGCGCAGCACGTGCGGACACACTCGGGCGGCAGGTAACCATCTGCAATCCCAGGAGAACAAGCATGAACGGGTTCGTTTGCAAAATGTTGCCGTTGCTGTGGCTCACCGTGGGTGCGGCATATGCACAAACCTACCCGGTCAAACCCATGCGGCGGGTTGTACCGGTGCCGCCCGGCGGCATCGTCGACGTGGTGGGCCGTTTGTTCGCACAAAAAATGACGGAACAAACCGGCCACAATGTCCTCGTCGATAATCGCCCCGGCGGGCTAACCAATGTCGGCAGCGAGTTCGTCGCACGCAGTCCCGGCGATGGCTATACGCTGCTGCTGCAATCGCTGCCGATGGTGGTCAATCCGATGGTGCTGCCCAAAATGTCTTACGACTACGAAAAAGACCTCGCGCCGGTATCGCTGCTGGTGTCCTCGCCCTATCTTTTCGTGGTGCATCCGTCCGTGCCAGTAAAGAGTGTGAAGGAACTGATTGCCGTCGCCAAAGCACAGCCCAACAAAATTTCCTACGCCTCGGCCGGAAATGCCAGCAATCTGCATATCGCGATGGAACTGTTCAACGTGCTGGCCGGCGTTAAAACGCTGCATATCCCCTACAAGGGCGGCGGCCCTGCGCTGACCGCGGTGCTGGGCGGCGAATCTGACCTTTCGGTGCTGGCGGTGAGCGCGGTAATGCCGTACGTCAACACCGGCCGCATGCGCGCACTGGCTATTTCCAGCCCTAAGCGCATGAATACGCTACCGCAGGTACCCACCGTCGCTGAAAGTGGCGTGCCCGGATACGAATTCGCGGCATGGGTGGGTATGCTCGTCCCTTCGTCCACGCCGGCAGCGATGGTCAACACCGTAAATACCATCACGGTCAAAGCGTCGCGCGCGCCTGATCTGGTCGAACGTTACACCAGGGACGCCACTGACGTCGTGGCGAATTCGCCCGCTGAGTTCAAATCGTTCATACAAAACGAAGCCAGGCGCTGGGCGAAAGTGGTTAAAGATAGCGGCATGCGTGCGGATTGACGGATCACCATCGCCCGGATCATTTTCAGGGATCTCACATGTTAACCATCGACTGCCAGGTTCACCCCTTCCTTGCCAACACGCCCGATCGTCCATGGGCCACCCCGCATCCCGACGGCCGTGCCCATGTAAACGCCGATGAAATGGTGATGGCGATGGATGCTGTCGGCGTGGATGGCGCCATCGCGGTGTCGCCGCGCGGCATGTACGCGTTCGACCCCAGCTACGCGATCGAAGTGCAAAAGGCTCACCCTGACCGCTTCGCCATCGTGCGTCCGTGCGATCCGGAAAACCCGGCGGTGGGCGAAACCATCGCGGAATGGCGACGCGTCGCTGGCGCGGTGGGCGTGCGCCTCATGCTCGGCCGGCATCTGGGCTTCGCCACCACCCTGCCCGGCGCCGACATCATCGCCAGAGAAGCCGCGCGGCACGGCTTCCCGGTCAACTTCCAGTGCGGGGGCAATCTCGATGCCGCGATGGCGCTGATCGACAAGCATCCTGAGACACGCTTCGTGCTTGATCATCTGGCCCTGTATCAGCCACGCAAAATGCCAGCCCCGCCTGAAGCTTGGGCCGACCTGCCGAAGATATTGGCTCTCGCGAAACGGCCCAACGCGGTAATCAAAGTCAGCGGCGCCTGCACCATGTCAACCCAACTCTATCCGCACGACGACATCTGGGACAATCTGCAACGTATCTTCGACGCTTGGAGCTTCGACCGCTGCCTGTGGGGTACCGACTGGACGCGCACTTACCCGCTGTTTCCTTACATCAACGGCGTCGATCCATTCCGGCTGAACCAGCGGTTAAGTGAAAGCGACAAAGCCAAGCTGATGGGTGAGACTTGTGCGAAAGTTTACGGCTGGAAACCCGCCAGCCGCTTTGCGCAGCGGCATCGCAATGGGCTGGGTGAGTAAACCGTAGCCCGCAAGTAGCGAAGCACATTACGGGACAATGTTTCCCGTATTGCACTGCGTTCCATACGGGCTACAATCACCTTCACCGCTCCTGCCTGATCCCCGCATCGCGCACCAGCTTGGCCGTCGCCGCCGTGTCAGCTCTAATGTAGGTCACGGTCTCCGCAGGCGTCATGCCCACGGGTTCAACACTCTGCTTGAGTAACCGGTCTCTGACATCAGCACGGACCATTGCTTTGCGCACCTCCTCACTGACGCGATTCACCATCGCCTCGGGCAATGCCGCTGGACCAAAAATACACGCCGTTGCCGCCGATTCGTAGCCCGGCAGCCCGCCCGCCGCCATGATTGTCGGCACACCCGGCGCCAGCGGTGAAGGCTCCAGCGTGCTGATGCCCAGCGCGCGCAAACGGCCCGACTTCACATGCGGCATCGTGCCGCCGGTGGAGCCGAACATCACTTGCAGTTCACCACTGACGATGGCCGTCACCGCCGCGCCGCTACTCTTGTAGGGCACAAAAACAAACTTGACGCCGGCCATGTGTTTGAACATTTCCGATGCCATGTAGGTGGAAGCACCTATCGCACCCGCGCCGTAGTTCAACTCACCGGGACGCGCTTTTGCCAGCGCAATCAGCTCCTTGACGGATCTCACCGGCAGCGCCGGATGCACCACCAGCACATTCGGTGCGCGCGTCAGCAGTGAAATGGGGATGAAATCCCTCACCGGATCGTAGGGCATTTTCTGCAACAGCGGCCCGCGCCATAAACCTTTCGTCAGCACCAGCAGCGTGTAACCATCCGCGGGCGCGCGTGCCGCCAATTCGGCTGCGACAATGGTGTTGCCGCGGTTATCGACAACCACTGTCCAGCCCGCGCCATCCGAAAGACCCTGCGCCACCGTTCGCGCGGCCAGGTCGGTGCTGGCGCCAGCACCGGTGGTCAGGAAGCGCACGGGTTTGGTTGGGAAAGACTGCGCCATTGCGAACGCGGCGTGGCATGCGAGCAGCACGGCCGGAAGAATTCGCGATACGAGGGACAATGTCAGCATGAGGCCTCCGCTCCAAGAGCAATACCCTCTATGCTACGACGACGGTAGGATACACATTACACATGTGTGAACACCGGGGTCGCGTTTTCCGCTGATAGCCTTACAAAACCGTAAGTAATTGTTTTAATTGATTATTTTATGATTTGCGAACTGTTTCAATAATTCTCGGCCTCGTAGCGACGCATCTTTCGCAAAGTGATAAATCGTTCAAAACGATCCTCGCGCCACGCATCACGCGACTTCATTTCTCGCGTTCCAACAGTCCCATCTTTTCTAGAGTGCCTGACATAATGCAACGAACATTTGGACACAGGAAGTCTTGCGGATGCAGTTACTGCTATGGTCTTGTCGGTCTAGGTAACCTCCGCTTGCAAATCAACTGGATAACACTTTCCAAGACCACTAGCAGCCTGTCGGACTTGAGTTGACTTTAAAAGTCATAGGGACCATGGAAATTGAATGGAACAGGGAAATTGGGGATTTGGATAGTCTGTGCGCACGATATTGTGCCGGCGCAGGTGTCCCTGATCGTCTATCCCGCCA
>SYEN01000194.1 GCA_005800795.1 Burkholderiales bacterium
CGGCATGGGCGCGAGCATGTGCGAGGCGTCATATTCCCTGTTCAGCACCTTGTCGCGGATCAGCGCCCAGCCTGCCGTTTTGATCACATCGACTTCCAGCCCCTCAGCAGCGTAGTAACGCAGCGGGTGCGCGAGGATCAGCGGTGTCGCACACGTGATCGGGATGAAGCCGATCTTGAGATTTTTTTTCTCCAGCGGACGCTTGACCTGCGCCAGCGCCTGAATTGCACCAATAGGAAGCACGCTGGCTATCGCCGCCCTCGCAGTCTTCTTGCCGACAACGCGCAGGAACAACCGCCGCGCCCTGTCATCGGGAAACAGCGCGCGCACCATGGCGGACTCCACTACTTCGTGGCCCAGTGATTCGTGATCCGCCTTACCTTGCCGGCCGGCATGATCATGTTCATGCTGGGAACTATGTTGTCCGCACGAACACGGTGCGGCCAGCACGGCGTTGGCGTCGTATAGCTTGCTGCGGTCGATCATGGGTAGCTCCTTGTCCGGCCTTGTCCGGTATTGCATCGGTATTCAGCAGATTGCATGCCAGCGGAGCTACCCATGGCCCAATAAACATGTAACTATGTGTTTTAATTGATATTTTTGTTTTATTGAAATGTCTCTATGGGCCACAAAACTACAGGCTATTCATAACGTGCGCCGATGCGGTGCAAGCCGAAGGTGCATCACCACCTGTCACGCACGTAAATTGTGCATGGCAACAATTCGGTCCGGCGTGCCGTTTGAAAAGTGGGATAATTCCCGCGCGCTAAAACAACAAGCTCAACAACGCGAAGACTCTGCAACGCGAAGACTTTATGTCCCGGCGCCATCTCCTCATTACGCTGTTGTGCCTGTTCTGGATCATGCCGGGGCTGATCGGCCACGATCCGTGGAAGACCGACGAGGCTTACACCTTCGGCGTGATCTACGACATGCTGCGCGGCGGGTCGTGGCTGGTACCCACGCTTGCCGGCGAAGTGTTTCTGGATGAACCGCCGCTTTACTATCTGACAGCGGCGCTCACCGCCACGCTGGCCTCCCCACTGCTGCCGCTGCACGACGGCGCCCGGCTCGCCACCGGCGTCTTTATGGCGTTGACGCTGCTGTTCGCCGGTATGGCCGGACGCGAACTACATGGCAAGGGCAACGGCGCCATCGCCAGCCTGCTGCTGATGGGCTGCTTTGGACTGGTGCTGCGCGGCCACGAAACCATTACCGATGTGGCGCCGCTGGCAGGTTTTGCGCTGGCTTATTACGCGCTGGCGCTGGTGCTGCGCCGTGCGGCCTTGGCGGGCGCCGTGTTTGGCATTGCCCTGGGCCTGGTGTATCTGTCGCAGGGTGCGCTGGAAACGTTGATATTGCTGCTGATCGCCGCTGCATTGCCGGTGGTTTCGCCGGTATGGCGTACGCGTACATATGCCCTTGCCCTCGCCGTTGCCGTCGCGATTGCCCTGCCGCTAATCGTGGCGTGGCCGCTGGCGCTGCACCTGCGTTCACCGGCGTTGCTTTCGCTGTGGATGCAAAATGATCTTTACGCCCTGTTCAATACCCCTGAACGCAACCTCACGTTTTACCTGCGCATAGTGCCGTGGCACACGTGGCCGGCGTGGATGTTGTGCGCATGGACACTGTGGAACGCGCGTCGCGAGCAATACGCAACCCCTGTCATCGCCCTGCCGCTGACGGGCTTTGTCATCACCCTGTTGTTGCTGTCGGCGGCAGGCACGGCGCGCGACGTGTACGCGCTGACCCTGCTGCCCGCGCTGGCCCTGCTAGGCGCACCAGCCGCGCGTAACCTGCGGCGGGGTGCCGCCAACGCGTGGTTGTGGTTCGGCGTCACGGGTGTCACGTTTTTCATCATCGTGGCGTGGTTTTATTGGACAGGCCTGGAACTGGGCCTGCCCGCGCGCCTGCACGCGCATCTGCATCGCCTGCAACCCGGCTATACACCCGGCTTCAAGTGGCTGCCCTTTACGTTGGCCGTCCTCTACACCGTGGCGTGGTTCGCGTTGCTCACCCGATTGAAACGCTCGCCCGAACGCCCTGCCATTGTCTGGGCGGGGGGTATCGCTGTGCTGTGGGGGCTGGCAGCGATTCTGTTTACCGGCTGGGTGGATACCGGCAAGAGCTATCGTGCGGTATTCACCGGCGTGAAGCAGCATCTGCCCGCGAAATACGACTGCGTGTCGAGCCGCAATCTCGGCGAAACCCAGCGCGCGATGCTGCATTACTATGCTGACGTGGTGAGTTACCGCGATGAAGTCACGTCACGACAGCGTCACTGCAATGTGTTTTTGACGCAGGGTATCGTTCGCGAGGAAACCCCTCCCCCGGGGCGCTGGAAAAAGCTGTGGGAAGGCGGCCGGCCCGGCGACAAGGTGGAGCGCTACCGGCTGTATCAACGCATTCCCTAGGGCAAGGCGTGGTGGTTTGTGCAGGGCAATACGTACTCGACAGCCGTAATCGGGCAGCGTAGACTACTAAATATGGTTTTTATATTTTCTATTTTAAATCAAATACTTAGGAGATATCCATGAGCGAAGTCCGTGACGTGGTAGTACTCAGCGGCGTGCGTACGGCCATCGGTGATTATGGCGGCGCACTCAAGGACATTGCGCCTACCGAACTGGCCGGTCAAGTCATCCGCGAAGCGGTCAAGCGCGCCAAGGTCGACGCGGCGCAGGTGAATCAACTGGTGTTCGGCAATGTCATCCACACCGAAGCGAAAGATATGTACCTGTCGCGTGTGGCGGCGATCAAGGGCGGCCTGTCGCAAGACGCCACCGCGCTCACCGTGAACCGTTTGTGCGGCAGCGGCCTGCAAGCCATTGTCAGCGCAGCGCAAGGCATCCAGCTGGGCGACGCTGATATTGCCGTCGGCGGCGGCGCGGAATCGATGAGCCGTGCAGCCTATGTCATGCCCACCCTGCGCTGGGGCCAGCGCATGGCCGACAGCAATGTGGTAGACATGATGGTGGGCGCGCTGACGGATCCGTTCGACACCGTGCACATGGGCATCACCGCCGAGAATATCGCCGACAAATGGAAAATCACGCGCGAGCAGCAGGACGAGTTCGCTGTCGAAAGCCATCGTCGCGCGATGAATGCCATCGACAAGGGTTACTTCAAGGATCAGATTCTGCCGGTCGAACTGAAAACCCGCAAAGGCACCACGCTGTTCGAGCGCGACGAACACGCGCGCGGCGATGCCACGCTCGAAAGCATGGCCAAGCTGCGCGCCGTGTTCAAGAAAGAAGGTTCCGTCACCGCAGGCAACGCTTCCGGCATTAACGATGGTGCGGCCGCCATCGTGATGATGGAAAAAAATGCCGCCGCCAAAGCCGGTTTGAAACCGATGGCGCGGCTGTTGTCGTACGGTCTGGCCGGTGTGGACCCGAAAATCATGGGCATCGGGCCCGTACCTGCGTGCCAGAGAGCACTCGCCAAGGCTGGCCTGACGGTTAACGACATGGACGTGATCGAGTCCAATGAAGCCTTCGCCGTTCAGGCGCTGGCCGTGTCGTGTGATCTGAAATTCGATGCAGCGAGAACCAACCCCAACGGCGGCGCGGTCGGCCTCGGTCACCC
>SYEN01000021.1 GCA_005800795.1 Burkholderiales bacterium
CCCGCGCAGGCGGGAACCCATAACACACGTGGCATCGCAGCCACCCTTCGCCCCATCCTGCCTGCCCCACAGGCGAGGGAAGGGGATTCCCGCCTTCGCGGAAATGACAATGCCGCATGTGATCCGCGCAACAAGAAATAGAATAAAATATAATAATATCAAATACTTATAGCATTCCGATCTAAATCACTGCGGCTCAATCTTCGCCGCGCGTATCGCCTTCTCGAAAAAAACGAAATCGCGCTCAATAAACGCCGCGAATTCCTCCGGCGTACTACCGATCACGCGCAAACCTGATTCCTCAATTCGCGCGCGCAAATCAGGCATTTTCAGTACCCGCAAAATCTCCGCGTTCAGCCGCACGATGCGTTCGCGTGGCGTACCCGCCGGCGCCCACAGCGCCTGCCAGCCGGGCGTATCCACCTGCGCGTAACCGTGCTCGGCAAACGTCGGCACATCGGGCAGAGACGGCGCGCGCACCGGCCCGCCCAGCGCAATCGCACGCACGCGCTTCGACTGAATCAACGGGCCGATTTGCGAGATGCTCGGAAACATCACCTCGATGTGCCCGCCGAGCAAATCATTCTGCGCAAGACTCGCGCCCTTGTAAGGCACATGCGTCATGTTGATGTTAGCCGCCGCCATCAACATCTCGCCGTGCAGATGCGTGATATTGCCCACGCCCGCCGAACCGAAATGCAAACTGCCCGGCCGCTTGCGCGCCAGCGCAGTAAACTCCGGCAGCGTCTTCGCAGGCAGCGACGGATGCACCACCATCACCTGCCCGTACGACAGCGTGATCTGCGAAATCGGCAAAAAATCGCGCCGCGCGTCATAAGGCAGCTTCTTGATCAACAGCGTGTTCGTGTTATGCGAACCGGTGGTATAGAGCAACGTGTAGCCGTCCTTCGGGCTCTTGGCGACGATATCGGTGCCCAGCGTTCCACTGGCGCCGGGCCGGTTGTCGAACACGAACGGCTGGTTAAACGCCTCGGTGAGTTTTTGCAACAGCGGCCGGCCAATCACATCAGGTGGGCCGCCGGGCGCGACCGGAACAATTACGCGCACGGCGCGCGACGGGTAATCATCGGCGCGTTGCGCGTGGGCGGCGCCGGTGAAAACCAGCGCCGCTGCAAACAACACGGTGAATTGAAACGGCATTCGCATGAGAGGCTCTCCGGAAACTGCAAAAGCGAAGCATACTGCTGTTGCGTGTGGCAAAACCACGGCAAGCCTCGTGCCCGCAGAGTCAACTATTCGTAACTAATTGTTTTTAGTGATATTTTTATATGGGCTAAACATCGATCACGAAGACCTTCATCACACCCAATACAACGCTTGCGGATTCGTCACCAGCACCTTGTAGCGCGTGGCGGCATCCGGCACCCAGCGTGACAGGCGGTCAAACAGTTCCGCGCCATCGGGCTTGGAAGCCGCGTCCTTAACACCAGTGTGCGGCCAGTCGGTGCCCCACACGCAGCGCTCGGGCGCCGCGCGCGCAAGCGCTGTCGCCAATGCATCGCAGTCGTCGTAGGGCGGACGCTTCTGCCCCGAACGCAAATAAACACCCGATAACTTAACCCACGTATTGCCGCCATTGAGCAGCCGGCGCAACACGGTGTAACCCGCATCGTTCAAGGCATCGGGCTGCGGCAGGTAGCCCATGTGATCGATGACCACGCGGCACGCCAACTCGGCTAGCGCGCGCTCGAAGCGAACCAGCGCGCCGGGTTCGCGCCCAGCCACGAACTGAATGTGCCAGCCGAGATCGGTAATACGTTTCGCGTACGACGCCAACGCCTCGGGCAGCACGCGCCCGTTCTCCGCGTAAAGCCGTATGCCGCGAACGCCTTGCGCATGCAACTGCCGCAATTCCACATCGGGCGTGTCGGTTTTGATCACCGCGATACCGCGCGCGCTGTCGCCGAACGCGGCCAGCGCATCGATGAGACAACGGTTGTCGAAGCCGTAGCTGGATGGCGAAACGATTACCACCCGCGACAGCCCCACGCGGCGCTGGAACAAACGATATTCCGCCACCGTTCCCCACTCCGCCGCGCTGTGCTCCAGCACCACTTGGCGTGGAAAACGTCGATCAAAAATGTGAATGTGGCAATCCGTGGCGCCCGCCGGAGCGAGGTTGGCGGGCGGCGCTGTGCCCGTGGAATGCGGCACGGCGAGCGTTTCGCCCTTGATCCACTTGATCGCTTCGTTTGGCATGTTGCTGACTTACTTTCTCAACGGAGCGTCAACAAATCACTTGGGCACGATGCCGTACTTCTGCATCACCCTGCCCCACTTCTCCACCTCACGCCGATTCTCCTCGACAAACTGCTCGGGCGTGGTGGTACGCGGGATCGAGCCGCCTGCGATGAGGCGCGCCGAAATATCCGGCATGTTGACCACCTTGACCAGCGTCTCGTGCATCTTCGCGATAATGGCCTTCGGCGTACCTGCGGGCGCCGCGAGGCCCTTGAAGTTCTGCGACTCAAAGTCTACGAAGCCTTGCTCATCGAAGGTCGGCACATCGGGGATCGCGGCGAGACGCTTGGGACCGCAGAAGGCGATAATCTTCAACCTGCCCGCCTTGTGATGGGGTGCTGCGACCGCGTAGTTGATGAACACGAGATCGTTGCGTCCAGCCATCACTTCAAACATCGCGGGCGCGGCACCCTTGTAGGGCACGTGCACGACGTCGATTTTCATCCTGTCCTGCAACAGCAGAATCGACAAGTGCCCCGCCGAGTTATCACCCGAGGAAGCAAAGTTGATCTTGCCGGGATTGGCACGCGCATGCGCAATCAGCTCCTTCGGACTATTCGGCGCGAAGCCCGGATGCGCAACCAGCACGTTCGGCGTGAGATCGAACTTCGTGATCATCGCGAAGTCTTTCACCGGGTCGTACGGCATCTTCTTGTTAATGAGCTGCGGAAATATATGCGTGTTGGGCGCGACAACGATAAAGGTATAGCCGTCCGGATTCGCCCGCGCCACCGCTTCTCCGGCAATCAAACCGCCCGCACCAGCGCGGTTCTCGTAAACTATGTTTTGGCCCAGCAGCTCCGACACCTTCGCGGCAATCGGCCGCGCGATCACATCGGCGCCGCCACCGGGCGCATTCGATATTACCCAGCGCATTGGCTTGGTGGGGTAGGCGCCCTGCGCGTGGGCGTCAGATATTGACGATAGCGCCGCGCATAGTGCTACCGCGAAAATACTTCCTCTCGTCAAGCTTGCCTCCAAAGTTTGGTGTGCGTCTGGCCCGCCGCCGTGCAGCTAGCTTCTACGCGTTCTGTTGCCCCCATAGGCAATACTCCCAGCCGCACAACCGCCTCGACGGTCACACCATACTTGTTTGTAAGAATCGCCCATCTGCGCCTGCTCAGGCGAGCCCCTTAGATTCGCCGGCTCGGAGATTGCTTCCCGAGCCACCCTCAGTCAAATTTCGTCGCTGCCAGGTACTAGGCCGCGACGCTTCTGCTCAAGGGGGTATGTGCCGATGACGGATCTCAGCGCAAAGTGCCCGGTTTCCTTCAGCGCTTCCCGGCACCTCGCGCACTGCGCGAATCGAAATGTCTTTCCCATGGCGCGTGCTACAAAATGATTTTCTTGATCGCTCATCGATGCATCGCCCTGCTGGCCGCAGTGAACGCAACAAAGGCCGGTCGCCTGGCCTGTACCCGACTGTCCCAATTCTGCCAGCCCCGCTTCGATATCAATCAGAAGCTCGTGGTCCCCAATGGCCTCGGCAATCCCGCGCGCACTAACGTAATCGTCAGCGGCCTCTTCCATGCGGCTCTGCCGCACCCTTTCGCGAGCCCTGAACACGTAGTAAACCGCGAGATTGAGCTGCGTCAGTTCTTGCTCGGAAGGCTCCGCTTCAAGCTCCAACATTCGCTTGTAGCCCAAAATGAGCTCATCTGCGCCACTCTCCCACTCCGTCCAGTTCATCGCTCCCTCCGCGACCTTCGGCGCGAGCAGCTTCAACAGAGACTTCAGGGCGAATCGCTCGAACGTCAACGAGCCCGTCAACCTGAAGATGCGGTATGACTCCCGGTAACGCGAAATCGCTTCTTCGACCTGCCCTGCGGCTTCGAGATACTCGGCCTGGTTCGCAACCACCTTCGCGAGCGTCTCTCGACCCTCATCCCCGGCACGACGAAGATGCTCCTCGCTCATGCGATAAGAGCGAATCTTCGACTCGGGATCCCCCAACATGCTTTGCAGCACGCCGAGATCATTGCAAAGAAGGCCCAGCCAGAGCGGATCGTCCTTGTCGTCACACGCGGCCAGCGCCGCTTTCATCCTGGCAAGAGCGCCCTGTCCGTCCCCACCCTGAGCCAGAATCCGTGCGGCCCCGCTCGCGCCAGTCACCATCAGCTTGACGCTCCCTGATTGACGGGCAATACGAAAAGTGGAATCGTAGTAGTCGATGGCCGCCGGGATTTTGCCCTGCTGCTGCGCCAGCACGGCCTGTCTGACCGTGACCTCAGCCAGCCTCTCCAGCTCGCCTGCGGCAGTGAGTATTCCGGCCGCCTCTTGAAGGCTCGCGGCGGCACCACTTGCGTCGCCGAGTGCATCCTGTCCGGTGGCACGCTGAAGCAGAAGGTGTACCAAGGTACTAAGCCGGGGGTCGCTAACCTTGTCGGACAATACGAACTGCGTGAGGGCGCTGTCGGGACGACGGTAGAATTCGACGAGCCGCCTTTCGATCTGTGCTGCGTCCTGCAGATGGCCGCTCCTTCGCAGTAGTACGGCGACTTCGGCTGCGGCGCAGGAGGATTCCGGGTTTGCAATTACCGCTTCGTACGAATCCTTTATTCGGGCAAAGCCGCTGCTCTCGAGCTTGTCCCACAATCCGGCGACGGTCGCCTGATCAGCTTTGCAGGCTGTGACCAGCACGATCGGATTTACTAGCAGCCTGTCGGACTTAGCCGACAATTGTTTATTGAACTTGTCATCGAAGCCAGAGAGTAAACGTTGCTTGATAGGGGCATAGGATACACAGGCGAGGCGAACGAATGACACGATTTGTGACGGTGAATCGAGACACG
>SYEN01000022.1 GCA_005800795.1 Burkholderiales bacterium
GATCCGGCTTGCGGTGCGCGTGGTGGAAGACCTGTACACGGCCAGCGGGGGCAATGCCATATTCGAAGGCAGTCCGATCCAGCGCCACTTTCAGGACATTCACGTCATCACACAACATCTGCAAGGGCGCCTCGCGCACTATGAACTCGCAGGCAGCTACCTGCTGGGGCTGCCAGTCGATGAAGGCCGTCTGTAGCATAAAAGTTGACGCCGCTCGCGTTCTGACCGCCGCACTCGCGGTGACGTTCACGTCAGGCGCTGCCAATGCGCAAGATGCCGCAACAGCAAGTTTCCCGAACAAACCCATCCGCATCATCATCACCTTTGCTGCTGGCGGCCCCACCGACGGCATTGCGCGCACGCTGGCGCTGGACCTGTCGGCGTCGCTCGGCCAAAGCGTGATCGTTCAAAACCGCAGCGGTGCCAACGGCCCGATCGGCACGGTGGCGGCGGCACCCGCGACGGCGGACGGTTACACGCAGCTTTGGCAATTGCTGCAGGATCTGATGCAGGCAGCCAAAGCCACACCGGAAGTTTTTCAGCGCTTTCTGGAGAAAGATGCCGAACGCTGGCAGCGCGTGCTGAAACAGGCGGGCGTCAAACCGGAGTCGTTTGATAACGGCCATGATCCACAAAAATATCAATAAAATCATATAGTTACGATAAAATACCGATCACCTGTGCAGGAGAAAAAAGCGATGCTGACCATCACCCCCACCGGCAAGACACTGGGCGCAACAATCACCGGCGTTGATCTGTCCCTGCCATTAAGCCGCGCCGACTTCGCGCAAACCCTGCAAGCGTTGGGCGAGCACGGCGTGTTGCGCTTTTCGGGCCAGCACCTGAGCGCTGCCGCGATACGCGATTTTTCGCTGCGCTTTGGTCCGATCCAGGTGGGCGTGAGTGAAAGTTTTCGCCACCCCGACGTGCGCGAGGTCGGCATCCTGTCCAACGTGATCGAAAACGGCAAGCCGATCGGCCTCGCTGATGCCGGGCAGGACTGGCACACCGACATGTCGTACCGCGAGACCATCGGCTTCGTCAACGTACTCTACGCGGTGAAAGTGCCGGTGCGCGGCGGCCAGGCCATCGGCGACACGCTGTTCGCCAATCTGCAGGCGGCGTACGCAGACCTCGCGCCCGAGTGGAAATCGCGGCTGGCCGGCATGACCGCGACGCATGACTTCAACAAATTTTGGGACAACATGCGCCACAACCACGGCAGCAGCCGCCCACCGCTATCGCCTGAACAGCGCGCCAAGCGACCGCCGGTGGTGCATCCGCTGTTCATGACGCACCCGATCACCGGCCGCACGGTGCTCTATTGCAACCCAGGCTACGCCATCCGCATTAACGAAATGAGCGAGGCAGAAAGTGACCGGGTGCTTGATATGCTGTTCAATCATCAGTTGCAGGAAAAGTACATCTACCGCCACTCATGGAAGGTGGACGATCTGCTGATCTGGGAGCACATCGGCACGCTGCACAATGCGCTACCCGATTACGGCCCGGATGAACACCGCATGATGCTGCGCTGTCAGGTGATGACCACGCCACAGGTCTTTGAGCCGGGATTCCGCGCGCGGGCGGTGGAACTCGGCACGGCACAGCTTTAAACAACAAGGGCCAGACTGGCTGGCCCTTGAAAAAATACTAAATAAAAACAAATACTTACGATTTATTCTTACTTTTGCTGCCTCAACTCGGCAGGGGCATCGTCGTAACCACCTCGCCCGCCGAACTCCGCCTGTCTGATAGCGCTTTGAAGCGCGGCGGAAAGTGCCTTCGCCGAATCCAAAGAAATCTCCAACGCGATTCGTGAACCCGGCCCGAGAGCCTTGTTCACGAAATCGATGGTGATACAGTCATCAAACAGGGCATGGTGCGGGTGATCATAAGACACCACGGCATGCGTAAGAACGATCCACCCTTCGCCGCCTTTACCCATGCCGTCGGTTTCGACGATCTCTAGGATGGATGTGCACATCGCGAACCTTCTTTCTTAATTATTTCGACAAATGTTTTTCGTAGAACGCCCACACTTTCTTCCAGCCGTCCAGCGCCTGTTCTGTGCGATAGGGCGGACGGTCATAGTAGAAAAAGCCGTGGCCCGCGCCGTCGTAACGATGGAAGTCGTAGTTCTTGCCGTGTTTTTTGAGCTCCGCTTCGTGCTGGTTCACCTGCTCCGGCGACGGCGCTTTGTCATCGTTGCCAAAGAGGCCCAGCAACGGGCACGATAGTCCAGCTGTCATGTCGATGGGGGCTACCGGCATTTTCGGATTCAGATCTTCCTTCGCCATCACCACACGGCCACCCCACAGTTCGATGGCGCAATCGATGTCTTTATTCTGGCAGGCATACATAAACGTTTGACGGCCCGCCGAGCACGAACCGAACATGCCGACCTTGCCGTTCAAGTGCGATTGCGAACGCAGCCATTTGACCGCGGCTTGCGCGTCGCCCATGGCTTGCGCATCAGAAATGCCGCCGTCGGCGCGTACCTTGGCTGCGATGTCGTCCGAACTGCCCTCGCCCGCGCGGTTAAACAAATTGGGGCAAATCGCGGAATAGCCGTGATGCGCGAAACGGCGCGTGGTCTCGAAATAAAACTCGTCCCAGCCGGGAATGTGATGCAACAACACCACGCCGGGGAACGGGCCGTTGCCCAGTGGCTTGGCGATGTAAGCAGAAATTTTGTCGCCATTGTGGCCGGCGATTTTGATGGTATCGGTGGTCATGCCTTGATGTGCCATGGTGTTTCCTTTCAGTAGACAGTGGAAAGAGAGTTGGAACTGGAGTTCAAGCGATTTGCCGGAAGGGAACCGCCCGGCAAGTTACTGCAAAAAAGGTGCTAAAAACTCACGGCAGAATTGTAGCCGAAAATACGGTATTACCCACCCCCGCATGCGAACGACCGAAAGCGGCTGGTGTTGCGCTTCACGCGGCGTGGGTAAGCGGTCAATCAATCACCGCGCCCGAAGCCTTGATAATCGGCAACCAGCTCGCGACGTCGGCCTTGGCGAGTTCGGCAAATTCCGCCGGCGCGCGATACGTCGCCGGCGTACCGAGCTTCGTGTAACGATCACGCACATCGGGCCGCGCAAGGCCGCGGCGGATTTCTTCGGTAAGCCGCGTCACCACCGCTTTCGGAATATTCGGCGGTCCGCACACACCCTGCCACAGCACCGTTTCAGCATCGGGAAAGCCCGCCTCGCGCGCCGTGGGTACGTTAGGCAGTTCCGACATGCGCCGCGGACCACTCACCGCCAGCAGCTTGAGCCGCGGCCCGATGTTGACCGTCGCCAGCAGCCCGAACAAGAGATGCGTTTCTCCACCAGCCAGTTCAGGAACGCCCGAGCCTTTGTACGGCACATGCGTCATGCCCAAGCCCGCGCCGCGATTCAACCGTTCGGCCAACAGGTGTGAACTACCGCCCACACCCGGCGACGCGTACAGTACCTTGCCGGGATTGGCCTTGGCCCACGCGGCGAATTCCTTGAGCGAGTTCGGCGGAATCGTCGCGGGCACCGCAGCCACCAGATACGACTCCACCACCTGCGCGATAAGCGTGAAATCCTTGATCGGATCATACGGCGGCTGGCGCGTCAGATACGGCCCGGTCACATGCGAACTGGTGGTGCACATGAACAGCGTGTAACCATCCGGCGTCGCCTTCGACACATCGCGAGCGGCAACAATGCTCGCCATGCCGGGCCAGTTCTCCACCACCACCGGCTGACCAAAGCCCTCGGATAAAATCTGCGACACGATACGCCCTGATACGTCAACACCCGAGCCGGCGACGAAGCCGACGATCATGCGTAGGGGTTTGTTGGGGAATTCCTGGGCGGTGGCGCTCGTGCTCGTGAACGTGGCGGCGAGCACGGCCAGTGCCATGGGCAAGGCGTGGCGTAGCCTGTGCGATTTCATTCTGTCTCCTCCATGCGGTGTAATTTTTGTAGGGTGGAAGTGGTAAAACTATTCAACGAGAAGCGCGGGAATATCCTGCCGTTGATGCAACACGCGGACGACATCCACATAATCCGCTTGTTCAAAATAAAACATCAGATACGGAAACCGCTCAACAACGGCAAAGCGCAAGCCTTCGACATCCAACAAGCCAGCATACCGCAGCGACCCCGCTTCGGGAAAACGTTCAATGTGCTGCATGCAGTCATCCACCGCACGCACAAAATCCTCGGCCACCGGCACGCCGGCTTCGGCAAGATAATGACCGAACGCCGTAACAATATCCTGTTGTGCAAGTGCGCGTTGTATGACGCGCTTCACGCGCCGCCCGGCGGCTTCGCGCGCTGCATCAGCGTGTCACGCAACTCGCTCCACGGCAGGCCCGGCGGCGAATTCAGACCCGCCGCAATCAGCGCGCGCATCTGCTCCTTGGCGCCTTCCTGCTCATCCTTGCGCACCAAGTCACGCACATACTCGCTGTGCGAACCATAGCCGCGCTCGGCAACACGGCGGTCGACAAACGCTTTGAGCGTATCGGGCAACGAGACATTCATGGTGATTGTGGGCATGGGGTTACCTCGCATGCGTAGTTGACTTGAAAAAGTTTGCCAATTCTAGGGCATGGCGCATGGCTTTGCGGTGATATCTTGCTGGAGGCATACGTGCGGGAGGGGGTCAATTTTCCAGCACTACGTGCTGAAGTTTTATAAGTATTTGTTTTTATTTAGTTTATTCAACAGCATCTCGTGCCTAATCGCCCTCACATCAAGCAGAGCTGAACGCCTTGAAAGATGCTGTAATAAGTGACACACTGTGACACATGAAAACCATCTCCATCCGCGAACTGCACGAAAAGACCGGTGATTGGGTACGTCGCAGCGTAACGCTTGGCCCCATCACGGTGACCGACCACGGCAAAGTCATCGCGCAAATCGTGCCTGTAGAAGCCACCGTCGCAACCAACCCGTTCGCAGCACGCAAGCTGCGCAAAGGCTACGCGCGCCTGCTCGGCAAACTCAACGGCGGCACGGATAGTACTCAATCGGTATCAGAAGACCGGGATCGCGCGTGAGTTATTTCGACTCGGCATATATCGCCAAGTTTTACGTGGACGAACCCGAAAGTGATGCCATCCGGCGGCTGGCCGAATCTCTCGGACGCGCGCATTGCAGCGCACTCGGCCGTATCGAAGTCACCAGCGTGTTTCACCGCAAGTGGCGCGAAGGCGCTTTCACCGACGGCGAGTTTCGTGAAGTATCGGCTCAGTTCACCGACGATTGCGCAGCAGGGCTATGGACGTGGCTTGCAGTCACGGATAGTTTGATCGCAAGCACTGCTGAATCCCTGCGTACACTGAGCAAAACCATAACCATCCGCTCGGCGGATGCGCTACATCTAGTTTGTGCCCGGGAGCATGCGTTGCGGCGTGTCTATACCAATGATCGGCATATGTTGTTAGCGGCGGGGGCGTTTGGGGTTGAGGCGGTGGCTGCCGATGTACCGTAGGGTGCCAATAGGTGAGGTGCGTTGAACCGCACGCAGTATGCGAGTAAATCATGAAGCGCAGTACCGATTGTGCTCTACACGAGCTTTGTCACGATCGATTTTGACACCGCAAAAAAAACTGTATTAATATACAGCTATCAAACTATAATAGCCATGGTTTGTTGAACATGAGACACCAATAAAATCAATTAGATATTTCTAAGAGGTCCAATTGCGGAATGACCCTTTAGTCGCTCCCAAGTCCTATAAACATATGGAGCCTTGGGGCTGTCTGGCATAATCTTAATACGAGGAAATTCATGGGCCAGAATTCTAAAATTGAATGGACGCACCATACTTTCAACCCTTGGTGGGGTTGCGTGAAAGTGTCGCCGGCGTGCAAGTTCTGTTACGCAGAAACGTGGGCGCGCCGCGTAGGCGTCGAAGCATGGGGAGCGGCGTCCGAACGTCGATTTTTCTCAGATCACCACTGGGCCGAACCTTTTAAATGGAACAAGGAGGCACAACGAGATGGTCAGCGTAGGCGCGTGTTTTGCGCATCTATGGCAGACGTATTTGAAAATAGGCGCGATCTTGACCTTTGGCGCTCACGGTTATGGCCAATCATCGACTCGACACCTTGGTTAGACTGGTTGCTACTCACGAAACGTCCGCAGAATATAGGCCGATTGTCGCCATGGAAACGAAACTGGCCGCGAAATGTATGGTTGGGTACGACCGCAGAAAAGCAAAATTGGGCGCGTGAGCGCATTGCTCATCTTATGAGTTACCCAGCCGCTGTACGCTTTGTATCTTGCGAACCTTTACTAGGCCCGATAGATTTGACCGAATGGTTAGCACCTGCTTCATCCAAAAAAGGCCTAAATTGGGTAATCGCAGGCGGTGAAAGCGGCCCAAAGTCTAGGCCCATGAATCCGGCTTGGGCAGAATCAATACGTGACCAATGTTTAGCCACAGGCGTTCCATTTCATTTTAAGCAGTGGGGACACTGGGGGCCACACGCAAACGGAACAAAGAAGCTCATAGACACTGTGATGCTAACTGATCGAGAAGGCAAGGAAATTCAACTATTCAAACTTGGCAAGCACGCCACAGGTCGGCGTTTAGGTGGGGAAGTTCATGATGGCTTCCCTTCGGCGAATTCTTAGTCACCAAAATTAAGCATTCTGTTGTTCCCTTGCGCTACGTCCGTCCAAACCTTTGACGCAATTTTCTCGTTTCGGGAAAAGAAAACCAATCGATAGCGCGGTGAATTATCGTCACCTCCAACTAGCGGCATTGACTTACTAATCTTAAAGCCGAGCCCTTTAATAAGCTCAACCCAGTACTTGAAAAATTCCTCGCGAAGCACTAATTTTCCATACTTGTTTGGGTCGATTACTTTGCGCCAATTAGGCGCGGCCGAGTCAAACCGAGATCGATCTGCATCAGTTTCGAGCTCGATATTTCGCTGTAAATCGTAGACGCTAAAATGTACTAGAAAGTCGACCGTCGGCAATTTAGCGAGCGTCTGAATAATATCGAACGAAAGAAATTCTAGGTTGTAAGGGTCAATGTAAGCCAGCGTAAGGCAACGACGCTGCGGAACTCGCTTGATCATTTCTGAAATTGTGGTTTGTGCCGCTCCGACAAAGTGTTCAACCGGAGCGTTTAACGCGGTTAATCGTTGATTATTCGCAGTAGCACGTGATTCGGAGATATCTCCAACAAGCATTTGAGTAAATGGTGCTTGATTCGCCAAAGATTGGCGCCATGCGACAATGCTACCGCCGTCCCTCGTATTTTTTTCTCCCTTAACCTGAATCCGTCCGGGACCGCAAAACGGATCAATCAAAACCCTATGGGACCAACCCTTCCATGCGTGGCGGGTACCAATAAGCCAATCGCAAAGCAGTCTATGTTTTTCGGTTGGCACCCAAATACCGACCCCTTCTTCATTCGGACCAAGTTCAATTGGTAGCTCAGGAAGCGGATCAGACTGAGGGAAATCAACTACTCTAGACGGATGTGAGGGCAAAGTAATTATTTCAGTTGAATGGAAAAAAGCAATCGTGTGGATACTGCCAGATTTCCCCGACCA
The DNA here is from genome assembly GCA_005800795.1 of Burkholderiales bacterium. Taxonomy (GTDB): domain Bacteria; phylum Pseudomonadota; class Gammaproteobacteria; order Burkholderiales; family SG8-41; genus UBA5216. The sequence goes on from SYEN01000022.1 coordinate 7,556, forward strand.
TCGCGCTTTATTGTTCAGCGATCACGCCTCTTAGATGGCAAAGCGTACTACGGGTTTATCGCTTGCTTGGCCGAATTGAATTAGATATTTCCGCGCACTCAATGCTCAATTAATACGCGCACCATAACTTACCACGCGGCCCCAAGGTACCGCTGCGCCCCTTGCATCCGAATATCTATAACTATCTGTTTTTATTGACATTTTTACTTACCAGCCCGCATCGCCCCCCAAATCCGGGATGCTGTCAGCGGCATATCCAGATGCGTAACATCCACCGTCTGTAACGCGTCCAGCGTGGCACTCACCAGCGAAGGGATCGAAGCCGTACACCCCGACTCCCCCACGCCCTTCACACCGAGCGGACTGACTTTGCTCACCGTGGCATGCTCTTCTCCACGGAATTCGGGCACCAGCCCGGCGCGCGGCATGACGTAATCCATGAAGCTCGCGGTTAGCGGCTGGCCGGAGGTTTTGTCGTAGACGATCTGTTCGCCAAACACCTGCCCCGCGCCCTGCACCACGCCGCCGTGCATCTGGCCTTCGACAATGGCGTGGTTGATGACCACGCCGCAGTCATCCACCGCGCAGTACGACACCACTTTCGGTTCGCCGGTTTCCTTGTCCACCTCGACTTCGCTGATATGGCACCCGTTGGGAAAGGTGGAGCCGAACGTACCGCCAACCAGCACGTTCACGGTTTTTGTTTTGGCGATGTCGGCGAGCTTCACCTTCCGCCTGGAATCCTTCGAACTGAATTCGCCTTTCGCGTATTGCACTTGCGACGGTTCCAGTTGCAGTTCGAGTGCGGCAAGTGCCTTGCCTTCTTCGATCAGCTTCAGCGCTGCAAGGTGGCTTACGCTGCCCACGCCCACCGTCGTGCGCGAGCCCCCGGTATGGCCGCCGATGAGCGTGGTGCCCGGCGCACATTGCACGACCTTGATCTGTTTGAGCGGCACACCCAGCGCGTTGGCGACTATCGTGCCCAGCGTGGTTTCGTGGCCGTGACCCTGCGACTTTGCCACCATGTAGAGCGTGACCGTACCTGCGGCATCGACCGTTAGTTCTACTTCATCCTTGGGCGCATTACCCGCGCCGGAGGGTCTCGATCACGGTGGAAATGCCAATGCCGCGCAGCTTGCCATTCTTTGCTGACTGCGCACGGCGCGCGGCGAACCCGCTGTAATCGGCCAGCGCCAACGCCTTCGACAGCACACCGGGAAAATCGGCGTTCTCGTAGGTGGAGCCCGTCGGCGTTTTGTAGGGAAACGCCTGCGGCGGAATGAAATTGCGGCGCCGCAGATCAGCTCTATCCATGCCGATTTCCAGCGCGGCCTGATCGACAAAACGTTCTACCACGTAAGCGATGTCGGGCCGCCCCGCGCCGCGATACGAGCCCATCGGCGTGGTGTTGGTCAGCGGCACGCGAAACAGCGCGTAAAGCGCGGGGATGTGATACACGCCCGTGAGACACATGGTGGTATTACGAATATGCCCCGCCGAGCCGGGCGACAGATACGCGCCCATGTCGGCGATCCAGTTCAGCCGGAATGCCACGAAGCGGCCATCTTTATCCATCGCCAATTCGCCATCGGCGATGTTGCCGCGGCCGTGGTTGTCCGTAAGAAACGATTCGACACGGGTTGAAACCCATTTGACCGGTTTGCCCAACGCCTTGGCCGCGATCATCAGCGCGGCGTACTCCGGGTACGCCGGCGTGCGCTGGCCGAAGCCGCCGCCGACATCGTACGCTTCGTAAATCAGCTTGTCCTCGGGCACCCCCGTCCACGAGGACAACATCTTGCGCTGCGTGGTTACGCCCTGCATCACCACGTTGAAACGATACGATTCATTCGCGGGGTCGTAGGCGACCAGACACGCGCGCGGCTCCATCGGGCTGGGCGTCACGCGCGTGCAATCGACACGCAGGCGCGTCACGTGAGCGGCATTCTTGATGGCCTCAGCAACAGCGGCTTCACTGCCGGTTTCACACTCGTACACCAGGTTGTCCGGCACGGCGTCATCGAGCAGCGGCGCGCCGGGCGCCAGCGCCTGTTCCGGGTCAACAATGGCTTGCAACACGCGATATTCGACTTCCACCAGTTCGGCGGCGTCAGCTGCGGCCCCGGCGGAATCCGCCACCACCAGCGCCACTGCTTCGCCCACAAAACGCACCTTGCCATGCGCCAGCACCGGGCGGTCGAGCGCGCGCGCTTTCATGCCGTTCTTGCCGGCGCCGCCGAGCCCATGCGCGGCACGCACGTAGCCCGCGGCCACCGCATCCGCGCCGGTATAAACGCCTTTGACACCGGGCGCCGTAAGTGCGCGCTGCGTGTGGACCGAGACAACTTCCGCATGCGCATGGTCCGCGCGCACGAAGTGGCCATAGAGTTGCCCCGGCACGGTCCAGTCGGCGGCGTATTTGCCATGGCCGGTGATCAGGCGTTGGTCTTCGACTCTGCGGCCGTCGTGATAATGATCGTGTGTATCCATAATAAGTGTGTTTTCTTTCTGATTGAGCTCAGTCGCGGCTACAGCCTGAAATGCGCAGGCCACCCAATTGCGAACATTCGCGCATTCGGCAGGAGTGGATTATTAGAAGTCGCTATTTTGCAACAAACCATGCTCTTTCCATACCCTCGCGCTTCATGAGCTTTGGGCGAACAATCATTGGGAAAGGCACTAACCTTCGACGTTTCAAACACGCGAAAGCTCTCGCAGCATAGCGATGAGCAAAATCCTCTTTCTCGACCTGAGGACGACGACGCCATTCAGTGGTTGTGTAGTCCCCGTAGTCTACTTGGTGACCAAGCTTGAACCGCCCCGGGAATTGAGGAGGCTCCAAAGTCTGAGAAAATGGAGCCATGACCAAATCCAATAGCAAATCTAACCGATATTCCCCTGAAGTCAAAGAACGCGCAGTACGCCTGGTGCAGGAGCACCGTGGCGAATAC
>SYEN01000195.1 GCA_005800795.1 Burkholderiales bacterium
GCGACGCTGCCGCCGGGCAAACGCGTCGGTGTGCTGAGCGTTCAAGGCAATCGCATCACGCCGGAACACTGGGACGCGGTGGGCGCACCGCACGATACGCCGGTGATGGGCACCGAAGGCGGCAAGGAGTTCACGCGCGTGATGCTCGGCGATACCATTGACATGGATTATGAACAGGCCGAGCGCGACATCCTCGAAGCGGGCGAAATGCTGCTGAAAAAAAATCCCGAAGTTGGCGCCATCGTGTGCGAGAACCACAACATGGCGCCCTACGCGGCGGCACTGAACATGCGGCTGGGTGTGCCGATTTATACGGTCTACACGTTCGTGTGCTGGTTCCAGGCTGGCTTGCAGCCGCGCTATTTTGGGCGGCCGGGTGTACCAACGGAAAACGTGTGGCGGGAGAGGTTTTAAAAAGTCAATAAAAACAATAAGTTACATTATACATATTGACCATGAAAAACCCCCAAATACAAATATTCAGCACACTCGTGCCCAGCCTGCTGCTGGCTGTAAGCCCGTTGGCGCATACCGCTGAAAACTGGCCCGCGCGCCCGGTGCGCCTGGTGTTGTCGTTCGGTGCCCCCGGTGGCGCGCCGGATTTGATGGCGCGGCTTTCTGCGCCCAAGTTGACCGAGCTGTGGGGCAAACAGGTTGTGGTTGATCCGCGCAGCGGCGCGGGCGGTGTGCTGGGTACCGACATCTGCGCCAAGGCGCCGCCCGATGGCTACACCATGGTGATCGTCAGCCCCGCGCATGCGATCAACCCGGCGTTTCGCAAACTGCCGTACGACTCGGTGAAGGATTTCGCGCCGGTGACCAAACTGGCCGAGGTGCCCAACATCCTCGCGATCTATCCGCCGGTGGGCGCGAAAAGCGCGCAGGAAATGGCCGCACTGGCGAAAGCCAAGCCCGGCGCTTACTCGTACGGCTCGGCAGGCGTGGGCTCGTCGCAGCATCTGGCGGGCGAACTGTTTCGCAAGGTGGCCGGCATCAACATCCTGCACGTGCCCTACAAGGGCGGTGGAGCGGTGGTACTCGATCTCATTGCCGGGCGCGTGCAACTGACCTTCGGCTCTGCCACCTCGCTACCCCACATACGCGCAGGCCGGCTGCGCGCGCTGGCGGTGACCACGCTGAAACGTTCGGCGGCACTGCCGGATATTCCCAGCATGCACGAATCGGGCTTTCCCGGATTCGAGGCTGCCGCCTGGTACGGTTTGCTGCTGCCGGCGCGCACGCCGCAGGTCATTGTCAACAAGCAGCACAAGGATTTTTCTGCGGTGCTGATGCTGCCGGAAGTTCGCGATCAATTGTTGAGCGACACCATCGAACCCGTGCCGTCGGCGTCGCCAAAAGCGTTCGCCGACTTTCTGGCAGCGGAAACCACCAAATGGGGCGCGCTGGTGCGCGAGACAGGCGCCAAGGCGGAATAATCCGGGGGCGCGCCGGGATTTACGGCGCGCCGCCAGCCTTCGGCGGCAAATGCAGTTTCAACCCTTCATGGCTGGCTTTAAAGCCCAACGCTTCATAGAAGCGGATTGCGTCAGGCCGGGCCTTGTCTGACGTCAGTTGAACCATATGGCAATGGCGATCAGCCGCGCGTTGTATCGCCCACTCGAAAAGCCTGCGGCCCAGGCCACTGGATCGCAGCGTGGATGCTATACGCACGCCTTCGATCAGCGCGCGCCACCCGCCGCGGTAGGTGAGATACGGTATGAACGTCATCTGCAGCACGCCAACGACGTCGTTGGACGCATCCACAGCCACCACGAGTTCGTTGTTAGGGTCACAGTCGATGGCTACGAACGCGTCGTCGTAGGCCGACGGCAGGGGTGATTCAAAGGATTCGCGGGTGGCGCCCAATGCATCGTCCGCGAGCAGACCGACGATGGCTGGCAGGTCGCCCTTGAGGGCGCGGCGAAAAGTAAAGGTTGCGGTGTTCATCCAGGACTACGGGTTTCAAGCGTAATCACTGGCTCGCTCACGCGGCATTCTTCCTGGGCACGCCGCCCGGATCACGCTTCGCCCAATACGTCGGCGACGCCTTCAATTTTGCCAACGCCTCGGCGGATTCAGCCCCGGGCGCCATCGAGCCTGCAGTGCCTGCCATTACCTGATGATGGTCGATGTTAAGCAGCCGCAAAAAGCTTTGCTGGCCGTGGGTGAGGCCGATGGCGCAACCGAGTTCGACGATTTCCGGTTCACTAAAGTGCTTGTGCAGGCGCGCCCAGAACGCGTCGTCGGTATCGAGCCGCCACACCATCGCCTCGGCTAGCGACAGTGCGGCTTTCTGGCGTGCGTTGTATTGCGTGGATTTTTCAAACTCGATCAGATCATCGTAATGCGTTTCGCGCAGGCCTTCATCGGCGCCCTTGATCGAGCGCTGGTTGCCGCAGAATTCGCAAATCACCGAGCGCGACACATACACGCGGCACAATTCCTTGATCGCGTGTTCCAGCACACCATTGCGGAAAACGCTGTCCCACGCATTCGCAAAAAACCAGAAGCACGCTGGCACATGCGCGCGTACCGCCGAGCTTTCCGGGCGCGGCGTGCCGAATTGCGCGCAGCGCTCCATCTCGGCGCGCATTTCGGGCGTCATGTTTTCGAGTGGAACGTAGCTGATGCGTTGATTGGCGGATGGCGGCATGGAGGAGTGCTCAAGAATTGTCGCGCGGATTACGCGTGGCGCAATTTTCGCGCTGGTGCGCGATGGTGTCCAGCGACTTGTTAGGGCTTCGCCGGTGTGGCGTAGGGCGGTGCGAGATAAGGTTGGGGTGCAGCAAGCTCTGCGGGCGTCGCGGGCGGTGCTGCGGGCACCTGCAACGGCGGGTTGTAGGCAAGATCCGACGCACGGCAGCCGCGATTGACGAACAACGTGGTGAGATGCGCCCTGCGCGCACTCGCCTGTTGGCGGTGTTCCTGCGCCCGCCTATCATCGTCTTTTTTCGATTCTGCAACGCCGCGCGAGGCCGCCTGCGTGGCGACGCCGCCAAAAATCTGGCCGAACACACCGCCGAACGCGCCGAGCACGCGGCCGAACACATCCACCACCATGCCGGTGGCGATGTCGCTGTTGCCGGCATTGCGGGCTTCAGCGTCCGCCTCGTTGTGGCGCACCACAAGGGCGTCCGTCTCGGTGATCTCGGCGTGGATTTGCGCGCAGGTGAGATCGTTGTCGGTGATTTTTACACGCTCAATGGTTTGTGCAGCTCGCTGCGCCATCACCGGCAGCACGCTAAACAGGGTTGCCAGTACTGCAAAATATCGGAAGCCGGACACGATACGCATGGGGGTACTCGCTGAGTGAAAGCGTCAGTTCAAGTGTAGGCCGGTAGCGGCGCGCACGGCAACATCAGCTGTAAAAGGTTTGCAACATTACATACCGCCCCATGCCTGCTTTATCGCGCGCTTTTTGCGGGCTGCGTCTGGATCGCCGAGCGCAGCACCATCGCCAGTGGCAAGGTAAGCAGCACTACGCCACCGGCGATGAAGAGGGCTTTTTCCACGCCGATGGCGTCGCCCAGCAAGCCGTAGACCAGCGGCCCGATGATGCCGGACACCGCGCTCACGGTATAAACCAAGCCGAACGCACGCGATAGTTTATCCGGCTCGACCAGATCGCCAATGGTGCCGTAGATCACCGACGAGGTGCCTTGCAGCACCACGCCCACCAGCGGCAGGAGCAAAAACGCTGCGGTTCCCGGCAGCGGCAGCGTGGCGAGTATGCCCAGGCCGGTGGCGAGCTCGGTGAGGATGATGGTGCGGATCACGCCCACGCGTTCGGCCAGCACGCCGCACAGGTATTTGCCGGCCATGCCGCCCACCAGCACCAGCGGCACTGCCAGCGCGGCCCAGCCGCTGGGTACGCCCTTGGCGATCAGCAAGAACGCGATGAAGGTCAAGAAACCGGTGCGCGTGAGACTGTCGATTATATCCACCGCGCACAGCGCCGCGAACGCGGGCTTGTTGCGTATACCCCAGCCTGCTGTTTTGGGCTTTGCGTTCTCTGCGTCTTTTTCACTTTTAGCCGAGGGTGTGTGTGTGTTGACGATCCACGCAAAGACGATGAAGGCGGTGACGATGGCCGCGATGCCGAACCCCACGACTGGCGCTTGCCACGAAATCCCCGCCAGTACGCACAGGCTGACAATGCCGCCGAAGAGAAATTTGCCTACATCGCCCGCGAAGTTGTAGGTGCCGAGCGCGGTGCGGCGGCCCTCGCCCGGATACGCATGCGAGATGATGGTGGACGACAAGGGATGCTGCACCGCCGAGCCCATGCCCGCGAAAAA
>SYEN01000196.1 GCA_005800795.1 Burkholderiales bacterium
AGTGGTTGGTTGGCACGCTCCGCTCTGCCCACCCTACAGCTAATCTTTAAGCAGCAAGCCGCCGATGATGTTGCGCTGAATCTCCGACGAGCCTTCGTAAATCCGCACGATGCGCGCATCGCGGAACGTGGTTTCAATGCCCGCTTCGCGCATATAGCCCATGCCGCCATGAATCTGTACGGCAGCATCGGCCACCTTGCCCAGCGCTTCGGTGGCGAACAGCTTCGCCGCTGAAGCCTCCATGGTGCCGCGCTCACCACGCATCAGCGCATCGATGGCGCGATAGGTGAGACCGCGCGCCGCATCACGCTGCACGCTCATATCCGCCAGCATCCATTGCAGGCCTTGATGCTCGGCGAGTTTCTTGCCGCCTTGCGTGCGCACTTTCATGTAATCGACACTGCGGTTGATCAAATGATCCATGATGCCGCAACTGCGCGCCGACACGGTGACGCGCCCCGCCGTCAATGTTTTCATCGCCTGAATGTAACCGAGACCCTCGCCACCGAGCAGATTTTCAGCAGGCACTTCACAATCCGTGAACGCCAGCGGCGCAGTGGTGCAGCCATGCATGCCCATCTTCAGTTCATTCTTGCCGATGCTGAAGCCTTTAAAGTTGCGCTCGACGATAAAAGCCGAAATGCCCTTGATACCCTTGGATTTGTCGGTAATCGCCATCACCGTGAACACATTGGCGATGCCGGCATTGGTGATGTAAATCTTTTCGCCATTGAGAATGTAGCGGTCCCCCTTATTCACCGCAGTGGTGCGCATATCAGCCGGTGACGAACCCGCGGAAGGCTCTGTCAGCGAAAACGTGCCCACCCATTCGCCGGTGGCCATTTTCGGCAGATACTTTTGTTTTTGCGCTTCGTTGCCGAGTGCCACTATGCCCGCCGTGCTAATGCCGGTGTGATTGCCGATCACGGTGGCGAAGCCGTAGTTGGTTGCGCCCATCACCTCTTCAATTGCGCACTTGCCACGCAGCGTCAGGCCGCTGCCGCCGTACTGCTCGGGAATCGTAAGCCCAAACAAGCCCATCTCACGAGCGAGTTTCATCAACTCATCGGGGATGGCGTCGTCTTCCTCGATCTGGCGCGAGCGTGGATCAACTTCCTTGCGCAGGAAGCGGGCGACTTCGTCGGCGAAGGCGCGTTCTTCCGGAGTGTAGGGGGTCATGGTTTTTACCTCAAAAAACAAAATCTTTTTAACTACAGATGAACTTAGCTTTTGGCCTTCGGCTTAATCAAAGCATCTGCCGCCTTAACGCCCTTGCCGCGATCCATCACAAACAGTGGATTGATATCCAGCTCGGCGACATGATCCTTCAAATCCACCGCCAGCGCCGATAGCTTCACTATCGCGTCGGCCAGCGCATCCACGTCCGCATGTGCGCGCCCACGCGCGCCCGCGAGAAGCGGATAACCTTTGATCTCGGTGATCATTTCGTGCGCCATCGATGGCGTCACGGGTGCCAGACGGAACGACACATCCTTCATGATCTCCGCAAAAATACCGCCCAAGCCGAACATCACTGCAGACCCGAACAGCGGGTCATTGGTGATGCCTAAAATCGCTTCCGTGCCACCGCGCAGCATTTCCTGCACCAGCACGCCGTCGAGTTGCGCTCGGGCGTTGTAGGCTTTGGCGTTGGCCAGCACGTCGTCGTAGGCCGCCGCAAGTTCGGCATCCGAGCTTAAGCCCAGCTTCACCGCCTTCGCCTCGGTCTTGTGCGAAATATCCGGCGACTGCACCTTGATCGCCACCGGGTAGCCGATTTTTTTCGCCAATGCCAGCGCCTGCTCGCGCGTGGTGGCGAGCGCTTCCTGCGTCACCGGGATGCCGTATTCGGCCAGCACCTTTTTCGCCTCAAATTCGGTAACGTCTGCCGTTCTATTTGTAAGTATTTGTTTTATATGGTTTTTTTCTATGACCGCCGGCTGCTCATTACGCTGCGCTGCGATGCGCCGTTTGGCTTCGGCATAGCCACTGATGGCGGCAAACGCGCGCCCGCAACGCACCGGCGACTTGTAGTGCGGGATGCGCGCTTCGTCGAGTGCGGCGTACGCGTCCTTCGCCATCACGTCTCGCGCGCTCCATGCGCAGGCGATGGGCTTGTCGGTCTTCCGCGCAATCGCAATAATTTCTGCGGCTATCTTGGTCGCAATCTCGCCCTGCAGCGAGGCATTGAGCAGCGCCACGCAATCCACACCCGGGTCATCGACAATGGCCTGCAGCGCCTGACGGATCAGCGCCAGATCATTAAAGATCGAAGCCGTCACATCCACCGGGTTGCCCAGCGACCCGTACGACGGCACGAACGCGCGCAACTTTTCCACAGTGGCCGGCGCGAGCTCGGCCAGACGCATGCCGCCGGAGATGCACTCGTCAGTCATCAAAATGCCCGCGCCGCCGGACACCGTAATCATCGCGATGCGATTGCCCTTGGGCAACTTGCCACAGCGGAACATGCGACCGTAATCCACCATGTCGGGAATATCGTCGATCTGGATAATGCCGGTCTGTTTGAACGCCGCTTTGTAGAGCGCCATCGCGCCGCCAAGATTCGCGGTATGCGACGCTGCGGCCTTTTGCCCTTCGTCGGTGTTGCCGACTTTCCACATCAAAATCGGCTTGCCCGCGTCCATCGCTTTCATACCGATACCGTGCAGCCGGTGCGCGTCTTTCACGCCCTCGATATAACCGACGATCACGTCGGTATGCGGATCGCGGATGAAGTAATCGATGAAGTCGAGCGTGGACACACCGATTTCATTGCCGGTGGTCACCATCTGCCGGAACGCGAGGCCACCGTCGAGCGACGACAACGCCAGCACCGAAAAGCCGAAGCCACCCGACTGCGACACCATGCTGACACCGCCTGCCGGGAACTCCTTGGTAAAAAATACCGAGCCGAAGCCTGCCCACACTTTGTCGGCCACGTTCATCATGCCCTGGCAGTTGGGGCCGATGACGCCGATGTTGTACTGGCGTGCGATATCGGTCAGGCGCTGTTGCAACGCCACACCGTCCGCGCCAGTTTCGGAAAAACCGGAGCTGAAAATAATCACGTACGGCACACCCTTTTTGCCGCATTGTTCGAGAATATCCGCCACGCGCGCGGCGTTGATCAGGATAATCGCGAGTTCGGGCGTCTCGGGCAATTCTGCTATTGAGGGATAGCACTTGTGACCCAACACATCCTGATAGCGCGGGTTCACAGGATACAGCTTGCCGCCGTAACCGTGATTCACCAGATGGCTCAGCGGTTGGCCGCTGATGGTGATCAAATCTTGTGAAGCGCCGATAAGGGCGACGGACTTGGGGCTGAAAAATCGTTCGAGGTCTGAGCGCATGGTGCGCAATCACTGTAGTGGTGTTTGAAGGGCGCGATTATACGATGCCACGCAGTGCTATCATCTGACAAAACAAATCCTGCCCACCAACGAAAACGCCGTAAACCCCGTGAACACAGCCACCGAAGCAGCAACGGCAACCCCGGCGATTCCCCGCGCCCAGTACCTGAAAGAAATGTGGTTGATCTGTTCCGGCCACGGCTTGACGCACTGGTATCCCGCCACCTTCTACCTGATGCTGCCGCTGATCGGCAAGGAACTGGGGCTTTCCTACACCGAAATCGGCCTTATCCTCACCGTGCAACATGTGGTCAGCGCCATCGCCAATCTGCCGGGCGGCGCCGTGGTCGATGCCTGCGGTAAAAAAGGTTATCTGCTGGTGCTATCGCTGCTGTGGATCGGCATACCGTACGCCGTCATGAGTGTCGCCCACAGCTATTGGGTGCTACTTGCCTGCATGGCGCTGGTGGGCATTGGCAACAACATCTGGCATCCGGCAGCGATGCCCACCCTTGCCTATCGTTACCCGGAGCGCAAGGGCTTTGTGCTGTCGGTGCACGGCATGGCGGGCAACTTCGGCGAGGCGCTGGCGCCGCTGGTCATCGGCGCTTTGCTCACCTGGTTCAGCTGGCGCACGGTGGTGGTGATGAACGTAGTGCCGGGCATCGTGATGGCGGCGATGATACTGATCCTGCTCGGCGCGTTCAGCACAGCCAGGGGCACGGACACCAACCACATCAATGCCGGCGCCGTGGAGCCGTGGAGCGCACGCAAGTACCTGGCCGACATCGGCGCGCTGTTGCGAAACAAGGCGCTGATGATGGTATCGCTGAGCGCCATGGTGCGCTCGGTGACGCAGGCGGGCTTGTTGGTCTTTCTGCCGCTGTATCTGGCCCATGAACTCGGCTACAACCTGTTTCTGGTTGGTGTGTGCATGGCGGTACTGCAGATCGCCGGATTCGCAGCCAGCCCCGTCGCCGGTCATCTTTCGGATAAATGGGGCCGGCGCCGCGTGGTGATGTCGAGCATGGCGCTTACCGGCGTCACCATCCTCGGCATGGTGCTGGCCGGCAACAGTGTGTGGTTCGTGGTATTTGTCGGATTGGTCGGTTCGTTCCTCTACGCCATGCGTTCAGTTTTGCAGGCATGGGCCATTGAATGCACGCCGCGCCATGTCGCCGGCACCGGTGTGGCGCTACAGTTTTCGATCAGCGCCATAGGCAGCAGCTTTTCGCCCGCACTGTTCGGCATGATTGCCGATGCGCAGGGCTTGCAGGCAACGTTCTATTGGCTGGCAGCTACCATCGTGCTGGGGAATGTGTTGGTAATGTTTGTGCCGGGTGAAGACCATGCGCACAAGGCGCAATAAGCAACGGCCCTTGAGTGCCGTGTTCGACAGCCGTATGCACCACCGTATGCTCCACCGATTACACGCAGCACCCTTTGCCGTGCTGTTGACCCTGTCATCGCCATTGCTGTTCGCCCAGCCCTACCCCACCAAGCCCGTTCGTATTGTCGCGCCCTACCCACCCGGTAGCAGCGCCGACATCATCGGCCGCATTTACGCGCCGCGCCTCGCCGACACGCTGGGTAAACAGTTCGTGGTCGATAACCGGTCAGGCGCTTCCGGCAATATCGCAGCGGAAATCGTCGCGCGCGCGGCGCCCGACGGTTACACCCTTCTGATCCTTAACACGTCCATCGTCGCCAGCCAGCCGCTATACAAAAACCTGCCGTTCGACATCGCGAGGGATTTTCAGTCGGTGGCCATGCTGGGCATTGCCGCGTATGTGCTGACCGTCAACCAGAACGTGCCCGTGAAAACCGTGCAGGAACTGGTCGCATTGGCCAAAGTCCGCAACGGCAAAATGATTTACGCCTCCACCGGCATCGGCGGCGGCCTGCATCTGACGATGGAACTTTTGATGATGCAGACCGGCATGCGCATGCTGCACGTGCCGTACAAGGGCACCGCCTTCGCCGTGCCGGATCTGATCGGCGGCCAGGTCGAAACCATGTTCGGATCGGCGCCAGCGATGTCGCCGCACATCAAATCCGGACGCATCCGCGCACTGGGCATCACCAGCCTGAAGCGCAGTGCCGCGCTGCCCGACATTCCGACCATTGCCGAAGCCGGCGTGCCGGGATTTGAATCGGTGTCTTTCACCGCGTTTGCCGTGCCCACCGGCACGCCGCGCGGGGTGATCGCCACGCTGAATACAGCTGTCAACAACGCCGCGCGTGCGGTGGACACCATCACCGCGCTGGGGAATCAGAGCACGGAGGCCTCGCCGATGACACCGGAAGTGACTACTGCCTACATTCGCGATGAGGTGGTTAAGTGGAAGAAGGTAGTGGCGGTGGCGGGGGTTAAAGGAGAGTGACTACTCAACGTTCGGCAACTCACAAAACTCTCCCTGTCATTCCCGCGCAGGCGGAAATCCATACGCGGTCTCCAGTGGTGCCTGTGTTATGGGTTCCCGCCTTCGCCGGAACGACGGTGTTTGCATAGCACGTTACCTTACAAACCTCAGTGCAACAGAAAGACCCAGACAATGCTGATTCAGGACAAAGTAGCATGGGACGCAAACTTCGAAAAAAATCTGGCCCTTCTGCAAACTCTTGGCGTGGATTGCGTGGCACTCGAACTACCGGATGGACCAAGCGTCAATCCTGCAGTTGATTGTTCAACACTCGCCGCCGCAACAGCCTTTTTCACCCAAGCCAGAGCAACCGTCGCTGCGCACGGCATGGAACTGCGCACGGTGCTCGCCACCAGCGGCTTTGATGAAGTCAAACGCGGCCAGCCGAGACGCGAAGAAAAAATTACGTGGTTGCAAAACGCCGTTGGCGCAATGGGCCGTGTGGGCGTTCCGATCCTTGCCTACAACTTTAAGCTGCTCAATTCCAAGCTGCTGCGCTCAGCGCCCACGCAGGGGCGCGGCACATCGACGTATATTTCATTCGACTACGCCGAGTATCTGAAAAAGCCCGCCGCTCCAGTCACGCCGCCGGTGAACGAGGTGCGGGTGCGGGACAACCTCCACTATTTTCTGAAAGCGCTGATTCCCGCCTGCGAAAAAGCCAATGTGCGCATGGCATTGCACCCCGACGATCCGCCGGTACCGCTGGGCACGCCGCCGCTGGCGGGCGCAGCGCATGTCGTCTCCAGCCTCGATGACTATCAGCGCATTTTCGATCTCGTGCCCTCACCCTCAAACGGCATGCTGTTTTGCCAGGGCTGCGTTACGGAGATGCAAGGCGTCGATGTCTACGACGCGATCCGCAAAATGGGTTCCATGAACAAAATCGTCATGGTGCATTTCAGAAACGTGCGTGGCGAGTTTCCGCACTTTCAGGAAACCTTCGTCGATAACGGCGACGTGGACATGTTCCGCGCCATGCAGGCCTATCGCGACGCGGGTTTCAAAGGCCCGTTTTCACTCGATCACTCGCCGATGTTTCCGGGCGCGGAAGTGGCGAATCAGGCGTTTGTGATTGGCTATTTGCGGGCGCTGATACAGGCGGTGTATCGGTGACGGATGATTGCTGCGCCTGCGGCGGGAGAGCGCACCGCCTGTGGAAGATATTGCTTTTCATGGCAATTTTAGCGAGATGTTATACGGCGCGAGCTTCAATAAGTATTTGTTTTTAAGAAATATTATCCAGGATTTACCAGCACACGAAGCGACTTGACCTTCATAAACTTTTTGTTTATAGTTTTCTTCGTGATTCAAACATTTGCCGCACCTGAAACGGAACGCTTCTTTGCTACCGGCAAGTCACGCAGGCTGCCGCCGAAAATTTTCAAGCGAGCGGCAATGCGTTTGATGCAGTTGGATGCGGCCACGCGCATTGAGGATTTGCGTCTTCCGCCTTCCAACAGGCTGGAAGCGCTGGTTCATGATCGCGCAGGGCAGTGGAGTATTCGTATCAACGAACAGTGGCGTGTATGCTTCCGCTTTAAGAATGGCGATGCCTTTGATGTTGAAATCGTCGATTATCATTAAGGAATAATCAACATGACCAAGAATGGGTTACCTGCAATTCATCCGGGGGTATTCCTGGGGGAAATTCTGGAAGAAATGCGTATCTCGCAAGCTGAATTCGCCCGAACCATTGGGGTATCGCCCATGCGGATTTCACATGTCCTCAAGGGGGCGCGTCCCGTGACGGCAGAACTGGCTTTGCTGTGCGGTCGCGCCTTCGATCAGTCGCCGCAATACTGGCTCAATCTGCAAGCGTCTTACGATCTAAAAACCGCCGAGGTGAGCATTAGAAAACGCCTGGCTGGCATACATTCGTTCTCGCCTGCCACACTTCCCGCCTAACTTTAGCTGCATCGGACTCGTTGAAGCACGTTGGTGAGCAAAACGTTCAAACTGCATCTATAGGTCTTCCAGGTTGGCATAGCGCCGGGCAATAGCTTTTGACAGGTTGCATGCCTGACATGCGCTTCCACCGGGGCGCGGGTTTCAAAGGCCAGTTCTCGCGCGACCGCTCACCGATGTTTCCGGGCGCGCAAGCGGCGAATCAGGCATTTGTGATTGGCTATCTGCGGGCGTTGATACAGGCGGTTTATCGGTGACGGATGATCATTTACGCGTAACATTTGTACTTGCACTGAATGAGCGCCACGCTTGAGGAAGTTGTTGCTTATCACGCCGATTTTAACGGAATGTTATACGGCGAGAATTTAAATAAGTATCTGTTTTTAAATGATATTTTGTGGATTTCTTTAGAATGTTATCCGACAGTCCGGGACGTTGTCCGGCGGTTTTGCTGTAGAAAACTAGTTAGCCCTCTATGGCGGTGTTCGTCAGTTCAGCCGCAACAACTCAAGCCATCACTCTTACACAGGAAATAAATCTTGAAAACAACATCTACCACCCACTACTCACTAAGCGCCCAAGATCAGGGAACTGTGGCTAATTTTCGTGAATACTCTGCTCCCTTTAAGGGTGCTGCGTTCGGAGCACAAAGCAGAGAATCGTATGACGCGATGATGCGTAATGTGCCAGTACCACAGGATGTTCAATTTAAAGCTGCTATTGTTGGTGGCATTAAAGGTTTTTGGTGCACCCCCCCTCAGCCCCGTGCGGGGGTATCCATTCTCTACTTGCATGGTGGGGTTTTGTGGTGGGATCGGCAGAAGCCTATCGACATTTTGCGGGACATTTTGCAAAGCGCGTACAAGCGGCTGTTTTTATCGCCGACTACCGTTTGGCGCCAGAACATTCATTTCCAGCAGCCCTTGAAGATGCGCATGCCGCGTATCTCGGCCTACTGGCAGAGGGAGCCACACAAATTGTCGTGGTTGGAGATTCTGCTGGGGGCGGTTTGAGTTTGTCACTCTTGTCATTGCTGCAGACTGAAGCCGCGAAGACGACACATCAGCCGGCTGCCGCAGTCGTGATGTCGCCTTGGACAGATTTATCCTTGAGCGGCGAAAGTATTGCCAGCAAAGCAGACGAGGAACTCTATTTGACCAAAGATACGCTGCAATCCTATGCTGACATGTATCTTGGTGGGGAAAAGGCAAGCCATCCGCAGGCTTTCCCTCTGAACGCGCTGCTGCATGGACTTCCGCCATTGCAAATCCATGTGGGTACGAGCGAAGTCTTGCTAGACGATTCAGTTCGTTATACCCAGCGCGCTCATGCTGAAGCGGCTAACGTCAGCTTACATTCATGGGAAGGCATGCCTCATGTATTTCAATCTAGCCCCGGCATTTTGCAGGCAGCAGACCAATCCCTTGAAATCATGACTTCCTTTATTTCTAGTCATTTGAAATAGGTGTAATCCGAATAGCTGGGCTAACAATTCATTCAAGCCGACGCCTCAAAGCGGCACGGCTTAATTCAAACGTCCATGGTAGGTTGTCCGCAGGCGTAAACGCACCACATGCAGCCGATCACTAATGACTTAAAAATATTAATAAAAACAATCACTTACAATCATTCGACTCTGTAACGCACAATCATCTCCGCATCCGGGTCACGCCCCAGCCCCGGCCCAGTAGGCACGGCAATGCGGCCATCGTTAACCGCAATTGCATCCCCCATCGGGCTGGCGCCCAACTCGACAAACGAATACTCCACCATGGTCTCGCGCTCGAACGTCGCGGCCATGTGTTTGCTGGCGAGCAAACCGGGGCCGAAGTACGGCGAATGCGGCACCAGCGTCACGCCGTGTTCCAACGCCAGCCGGTAGATGCGCATCATTTCGCTGATGCCGCCGATTTTGGTGACGCTGGGCTGCGCCACATCCACCGCGCCCGCTTCAAACATCGCGCGAAAATCCGCCGGGCTCATGGCGTTTTCACCGGCGGAAACGGCGATGCCGCCCTCGCGCCGCACGCGCGCCAGCGCCTTGAAATCCTCGGGTGGGAACACCGGCTCTTCCAACCACAGCAAGTCGTACGGCTTGACCTGCGCGGCCACCGCCAGCGCTTCATCCACCGTCCACGGGCAGTTGGTGTCCATCATGATTTTGATATCCGGGCCGACGGCCTCGCGCGCGGCTTTGACTTCGGTGACGGTGATTTCGTGCAGCTTGATCGCTTTGAAGCCGCGCGCAACGGCGGCCTTGGCGTTCTTCGCCACCAGCGCCGCGTCGCCATAGCGCACCAGACTCGCGTAAGCCGGCACGCTGGTGCGCCGCGCGCCACCGAGTAGCGCCGACACGGACTTACCCGCCTTCTTGCCCGCGATGTCCCACAGCGCGATGTCGAGCCCTGACAACGCGTACACCGCCGGGCCGGTACGCCCGACGATGTGCAGCTTGCGCTGCAAGTCATCCATCAGCCCGGCGATGTCGTCTTCGTTCCTGCCAATGGCCATCGGCGCCACCAGCTTTTCCAACGCCACGCGCGTGGCGGGCCACACCGCGTAGCCGAAGGCATCGCCCCAGCCGACAATGCCGTCTTCGGTTTCCACGCACACCAACCGCATGGCCATCTGCCGCGGGCGTCCGGCGAATTGCGATTTGGGACCGCCGACTTCAAACGGCAGGTCGAGGGCAATGGGGGTGATGGAGCGTATGGTCATGACATTCCCTGGAGAGAAAAAACAGCAACACTTAAGCTGTCATTCCCGCGTAGGCGGGAATCCATAACCGTGTCTCAAGTGGCACTGTGTTATGGG
>SYEN01000197.1 GCA_005800795.1 Burkholderiales bacterium
ACGCGAGAGTATTTGATGCGCCACTCGGCCATCGACATCACCGAGGCGCAGTTTCCTGAAACGCTGCGCGTGAACGACACGACGTACAAGCTGCGTTACCGTTTCGAGCCGGGGCATCCGCTCGATGGCGTGACCCTCACCGTGCCGCTGCATTTGCTTAACACGCTGGAAGAAACACCTTTTGACTGGCTGGCGCCGGGCATGATCCGCGACAAGGTGGGCGCGTATCTCAAGGTGTTGCCAAAAAATTTGCGGCGCAATCTGTTTCCCCTGCCGGAGCAGGTGACGGCGTTTCTAACCGCTGGCAATACACGCCAGCCATTTGTCGAGGCACTGGCGAATTTTGTACGGCAGCGCGCGGGGCAGCCGGTGCTGCCCGGGGTGTGGGACGGCGCGGACATACCACAGCATCTGAGAATGAATTTCCGCGTGATCGACGACGCCGGGCGGGAAATGGCGAGTGGACGCGATCTGGCTGCATTGAAAGCGCAACTCGGGCAGGCGGCACAGCTCACCTTCAGCAAAGTCGAAACCGGCATCGAGCGCGACAACCTTAAAGTGTGGGATTGCGGCGATTTGCCCGAACAGATTGCGTTCACGCGCAACGGCCGCAAGCTCACGGGTTACCCCGCGCTGGTGGATGAACGGGAAAGCGTGGCGATCCGTTTGTTCGATGTGAAGCAGGCGGCGGATGAAGCGATGCGGCCGGGTGTGATTCGCCTCATGCGTCTCGCGCTGAAGGAGCAGATGAAGCAACTGGAAAAAAACCTGCGCGGTTTCGATCAGGCCGCGATGCAGTTGCGGGGCGTGATGAACGTGGACGACCTGCGCGAAGACGTGATCGCCGCGATCACCGACCGCGCATTCATTGGTGACGATGCGCTGCCGCGCACACAGAAAGAATTTGAGGCGCAACTCAAACGCGCACGCACGCGCCTGCCTGCGGTGAGCGAGGGCGCGTGCCGGCTGTTGGGTGCAATCGGCCTGGAGCATCACCAGCTGTCGCTGGCACTCGGTGCGGCCAAGGGCGTTTTGGCGCGTCCTGCTTCTGACGCAAAGAATTGTATTAAATTATTGATTTATAAGGGGTTTTTTAAACTCACCCCGTGGGAGCAATTGGCGCATTTGCCGCGCTACCTGCAGGCCATGCAGCGGCGCCTGGAAAAGTATCCGCGCGATCCCGCGCGCGACGCACGGCACGCCGCGAGCATCGGCGAGTGGTGGCAGCGCTATCAGGATGCACTGGAAAAGCAGACCAAGGCGGGTGCGGTGGACGAACGCCTGCGCGAATTTCGCTGGCAACTGGAAGAGTTGCGTGTGTCGTTGTACGCGCAGGAACTCAAAACGCCATATCCGGTGTCGTACAAGCGCATTGAGAAATTCTGGAACGGCATGCGGTAGTGTCCCGAGCCCGACCGTCTTCCCCATCGCTGGATTGCTTGATCTGCATCAAGCGGCTCTCTCTGAGAATCTTGATAATGAATGCGGGTCACGGTCGTGCAGCGGAAGGGTGCGTTCCGTGGAGTAGTTTTTGCGCGCCGATGTATCGGGAACTACGGAAAGGAGACGGTCATGGAGATGCGCAGAAGAAGCATTTTCGGGGTGTGTTGCGCCGTTCTGAGCGCCCTTGCGGCGCTTCCCGTCAGGGCTGCCGATACGCTGCCGCCGGGCGAGTGTCCACAACCCCGCTTTACCGGCAAGGCGCCGCCGGACTATCTTGCGAAAAAGAACCCCGTGATCCCAACGGCTGAATCGCTGGCCGCAGGCGAGCGCCTGTATAACGCAAAATCGAAAACCCTGCCTTGCGCCTATTGCCATGGCGCCAAGGGCGACGGCAAAGGCAATCTGGCGACCCAGTTCGATCCCCGGCCGCGCAACTTTTTGTGTACGGCGACCATCAACGGCATCGAGGACGGCCAACTGTTCTGGATTATTCAGAACGGTTCGCCGGCCACGGCCATGCCACCGTCGAAGAATCTGACGGATGAGCAAATCTGGCATATCGTCAATCACGTGCGAAAGTTGGCACAGCCGTAATAGCGGCATACCGCACGGTATTCGTGCGACCCCATGATCCGACCGGCGGCGGTTATAATTTTCGAAACTTCCGCGCGGCAGGATCATGACTGATAACAATCGAACTCTCGCCATAGCTGAGCGCGTCAGCGCGATACGGTATGCCGATCTGGATGCGGGCACGGTCGCCATGGTGAAGCGGCTGATCGCCGACGGTGTGGCGGTGGCTGTCGCAGGCAGTCTGGAAGAACCGCCGCGCATTTTGTCGGAGCACCTGCTCGCATTGGGCGGAGCAGCGCGCGCGACGGCATGGGGCTTTGGCTACAAAACCACGGCAGTGCAGGCCGCTTATCTGAACGCGGCATCGATGCATGTGCTGGATTTCGAGCCCATGTCCAATCCACCGACGCATGCGGTGTCGCCCACGGTACCGGTGGCGTTTGCGTTGGCCGAGTCGCGCCACACCGACGGGCGCGACATTATCGCTGCGTGCGCCAAAGGCTTTGAGATGCAGGGCCGTGTGCTGGTGGCGGCCGACCCCAAGCGCGGTGCGCTGCCGTTTCACACGCCAGGCGTGATCGGTGTGATGGGATCCACCGTCGCGGCGGCGCACATGATGAAATTGAACGCCGGGCAACTGGCGCACGCTTTTGGCATCGCCACTTCGCGCTGTGGCGGATTGTCGGCCAACACCGGCTCAATGGTGAAATGCACGCATTGCGGCAACGTGGCGGCGGCGGGGCTGGATGCAGCGGCACTGGCGGCGCGCGGCTTTACCGCGAACCCGTCGATGTTTGATGCACCGCATGGCTACGTTGATACCTTCTTCAAGGCGGGCTTTGATTATGACTTGCTGATGCAATATGGCCGACCGTATCGCTGTATCGATCCCGGCATGGCCATCAAGTTTTATCCGTCGAAGTACCCAACGCATTTTGCGATAGCGGCGGCACTGGACGCGCGTGCCGCTATTCGCGACCCGGCGAACATTCAGACCGTGCATATCGTCACACCGGAAATTCTCGATGCCAACCGCCCGCAGCCGCGCAACGGGCTGGAAGGCAAATTCAGTTTTCAGTATGTCGCGGCAGCAGCGTTGCTCGACGGGGTAATCGGCCGCGAGACCTTTATCGACGAGCGGCGCTATAGCCGCGACATGGCCGATCTGCTGGGCAAAATTTCGCTGACGCAGGACGCGGCTATCTCCAAAGACACCCGCCTCATGCACGTAACGATCAACGTTACGCTGAACGACGGCACGGTGGTGAGCCGCACGTGCAACAAACCGCCGGGCACTTGGGGCGAGCCGATTCCCGATGATCTGCATCGCGCAAAAATTCACGATTGTCTGGCCACGCGGCTGGATGAACAGAAGGTGGCGCAAGTGATCGACAGGCTCGATCACCTCGAACGGCTGGCCACGCCGGATGTCGTGGATTTGTGCGCGCTGTTGGCGTGTAAAGACAACTAAACAACAAGCGGAGCAGACCGTGCCAGTAGCGGCAGTCGCAGGTGGCGAAATCGCCTATGTAGAATCGGGTAGCGGTGACACCCTGCTGTTCGTCAGCGGCCTAAACGGTGTAGGACGCTATTGGACACCACAGGTTGCGCTGTTTGCCAAACACTTTCGCGTGATCACCTACGACCAACGCGGCACCGGTGGCAGTGATCGTATTCAACGCGAGTTTTCGGTCGATCAAATGGCCGAAGAGGTGATCGGATTGATGGACGTGCTCAAAATCGAACGCGCGCATCTGGCGGGCATGTCGACCGGTGGTGCCATCGGACAGACAATAGCGATTGAGCATCCCCAACGCTTGATGAAGCTCGCGCTGTGCAGTACCTGGACGCATTGCGACCCGTGGTTCCGGCGGCTCTTCACCGCGCGACGTGATATGTATTTGCAGGCGGGGCCGGAGCTGCATTCGCAGTTTCATCCGCTGTTCTTGTATTCGCCTGACTACGTGAACGCGCACGATGCCGAGATCGAGGCCGAACGTGCGCGCGCGCCAACCAGGTCTTCACCCGTGGAAGTGTCGGTGGCGCGCATCGAGGCGCTGATGCGTTTTGACCGCCGGGCGGGTTTGCCCAATATCAAAGCCGAGACGCTGGTGATGGGCACCGGCACTGACTTCATTACGTCGAGTTATTTTTGCAAAGCGCTCGCGCAAACCATCCCCGGCGCGAAGCTGATGCTGTATGAAGACGGTGGCCATTCGTTCACGACCACCCACGCAGAACAATTCAATCGCGACTTGCTGCAATTCTTGTTGTCGAATCAGTGAAAATATCAACAAAAACAAATACTTACGTATCGATTGCGCTGGTGGCAGCAAGTACGGCAGGTCACGCCGCAACCGGCGAAGCCGTCTACAAAGCCACCTGCAACTCGTGCCACGACAGCGGCGCCGGTCTAGCGCCACGCATCACGCACGCAGAGGACTGGACGCAACGCTGGCCGCGCGGGCGCGCCGCGCTGCGCGAAGCAGGATTGAAAGGCGTGCCCAACAGCGCGATGGCGCCCAAGGGTGGCTTCAGCAAATTAAGTGACAGCGAAGTTGTTGCCGCTGTCGACTACATGCTGGCGCGCGCCGGTTACAAAGACGCCTACGCTGCAATACCTGCCGTGCCCACGCAAAGCATGCGGCCGCCTCAAACCAGCAGTGCCCCAGTGGATGATCAAACCTTGTTGACTCAAATCGCGGAGGCGTTGCGCCGAGAACTCGCGCCCGCCGGTGCACGCATCGAAAGCGTGGAGGGCAAGCTGTTGGTGCGTGGCGTAAATATTCGCGTCAGCGTGCAGCGTAGCGTGGTGACGCTGGAAGGCACGCCGGAAAAGCCTGACGTTATAACGCAGGCCGAGCGCATAGCAAAATCATTCCGCAGCGTGCAGCGCGTTGATAACCGCATGGTGGCGGCGGGCTTGCTGGATTTTGATTGACTATGACCGTCAAAGACATACGCCTGGTTGTATCCGACATGGCTGGTACCTGCGTGCACGATGGCGGCGAGGTCGAGGCCGCATTTCGCCATGCACTTTCCGATCACGGCATCGAAGCGTCAGCGGCACAGATCAGTGCGGTGCGTGGCGCTTCCAAGCGCGAGGCCATTGCCAGGCTCACCGCGCCGAAATACGGCAACGATGCTGCGCGTGTGGAGGCTGTCTATGCGTCCTTCAAGTCGCACCTGCAACGTGTGTTCACGCGCGAAGCCAGACCCGTGGCGGGCGCGCCGGAAGTTTTTGCGTGGCTTAAACAACGCGGCATCAAGCTCGCACTCAATACCGGCTTTGATCGCGATATCGCGCAACTGTTGATCGATGCGTTGCAATGGAACGGCCTTGCCGACGCCATTGTGTGTGGCGATGATGTGAAAGCCGGCCGTCCCGCGCCGTACATGATCTTCCGTTCGATGGAGTTGACCGGTATCGTGAACGTGCGCGAAGTGCTGGTGGTAGGCGACACCGTGTCTGATCTGCAAAGCGCGCACAATGCCGGTGTTGCGATGGGCGTGGCAGTACTGAACGGGGCGCACAAGCGCGAGCAGCTGCGCAACGAGACTCACACGTATCTAATTGATTCCATTGATAAATTATCAGGGCTATGGCGTGATGAAGCCGGCACATAAAAGTTTTGCGGTCATCGGGTTGGCGCTGTGCGCGGCCGCGTGGGGCGCAGCGGCGCAAACCTATCCGCAGCGCGCCATGCGGTTGGTGGTGCCGTTTGCCCCCGGCGGATCAAGCGACATGCTGTCGCGCATGATCGGGCAACGCTTGACGGAAAGTCTGGGACAGGTGGTGGTGGTGGATAACCGTCCGGCGGCGGGCGGCACGGTCGGCTCTGATCTCGTGGCCAAATCGCAGCCCGACGGTTACACCATGCTGCTGGGTTCCATCTCCACCATGGCGATAGCGCCAACGCTTTACGCCAGGCTGCCTTTCGATCCGTTGAACGATTTTGCGCATGTGGGACTGTGGGTGACGTTTCCGCTGGCGATGATTGTGCCGGCGGCGTCGCCGATCACCAATCTGAAAGGCTTCATTGAGCAGGCGCGCGCGAAGCCCGGTACGCTGCGCTTTAGCGCCCAGGGCATCGGCACCTCGTCGCATATTTTTGCCGAGTGGATGAATAGCCTTGCCAAGATCAAAGTGGTGATCGTGCCGTACAAGGGTGGCGGCCCGGCGTTGACAGGCCTGATGGCGGGCGAGGTGGATTATTCGATGGTGGCAGTGTCCACCGCGCTGGCGCAGGTGCAGACGGGCAGAATACGGGCGCTGGGCGTGACCAGCGCGCAGACCACGCCGTATTTGCCGAACGTGCCGTCGATAGCCAGCGTGCTGCCCGGTTACGACGCGCTGAATTTTCATGGCCTGCATCTGCCGGCAAAAACGCCCGCTGCGATCGTGACACAACTCAACGCCGAAATTGTCAAAATACTGAAGCGCGCCGATGTAGTTGAAAAGCTCAACGGCTTTGCGATGGATATCAGCGCCGGTTCGCCCGAGGCTTACCGCACATTTGTCAAGGCGCAGATGAGCCAGTGGGGGCCGGTGGTGAAAAGCTCCGGCGCGAGGGCGGACTGAGCGAACGGCGGATTCAACGTCAAAGCGCGACGTCAGTTAAGCGGAAAATGGCCCATGTGGTGTTTGGTAGTGGAGCATTTTTGTGGGGCGGTGATTCTGTACATTCACCGCAACATCAAGCCTTTCCTTTCACCGGCCTCGGGTGTCGCACGGATGAGTTGAATCCGCTCCGTTCCAGCTTCATCGCAACTGGTGGGGTGCTGGTCAGGCTGACATGCGATATGAATTTTATAACTATTTGTTTTGGTAATTAGGGCGTTTCGTAACCAAAGTATCCTAGGGGATACCGATGGTTACCAGAGCGAAAACAGGTGGTCCACACACGATATTTAGTTGTGCGGCCAACTATTTGA
>SYEN01000198.1 GCA_005800795.1 Burkholderiales bacterium
CTTGATCACGTCGGCACCCAGATCGGCCAGCACAACGGCGCACGAGGGGCCCATCACGGTGTGACCGAGTTCGACGATGCGCAGGCCGGCGAGCGGCAGGGGGTTTTGAGTGGGTGTCATGGCAGGTTGCTGATTGGTTGGTAAGGACTCATGCCGGGAATTGTATGCGTTTCGCGCGCGCTGTTCATGCGATACGGTATAGTCGCGCGGCAGGGTGCCGGTGTGCACCCGTTAATTTGTTTATGGGAGCAATCATGTTCAGTCTCAAGGGAAAAGTCGCGCTGATTACCGGTTCCACCAAGGGCATCGGCAAATCCATTGCCGAAGAAATGGCTAATCTGGGCGCGAAAGTGGTGATCTCCAGCCGCAAGGCCGATGCGTGCGACGCCGTGGCCGCCGAATTCACCGCGCGCGGGCAGGAAGCGCTGGCCGTGCCGTGCAACGTGGGTGATAAGGCGGCGGCGCAAAACCTCGTCGATACCGTGATGAAAAAATGGGGCCGCATCGACAGTCTGGTGTGCAATGCCGCGTCGAACCCGCACTTCGGCCCGCTGACCACGGCCACTGACGACATGTTCGATAAGATCATGTCCACCAATGTGAAAAGTGTGTTCTGGCTTGCCAACATGGTGTTGCCGGCAATGGCCGAGCGCAGTGAAGGCGGCTCGATGATCATTATCTCCAGCATTGGAGCGCTGCGCGGCAGTCAGGTGCTGGGCTTGTATGGCACGTCGAAGGCTGCCGAGGCTGGACTTGCGCGTGCGCTTGCCGTGCAGTGGGGCGACAAAAACATTCGCGTCAACACGATTCTGCCGGGTCTGGTGAAAACCGATTTTGCCAAGGCGTTGTGGTCGGACGAAAACCGGCTGAAATCGCGCGAGGCCGCGACACCCTTGCGGCGCATCGGCCAGCCCAGGGACATCGGCGGTGTCGCGGCGTTTTTGGCGTGCGAGGCGGGGGCGTTTGTGACCGGGCAGATGATCGTGGTGGATGGAGGGGTTACGATTTCGGGGTCGTGACATGTCTTCAACGTTGAAGGCTGACCGTGCTGATCTTCAGCTTGAAGGCTTGGTCGAGGGCATCACTCGTGAAAATCAGCACGCCGAAGTGAATTTCAGCGGCGATTACTTGAAACGTGATCCACAAATCATTGGCAACGCGGGCCTCTACTATTGTTGCTACCGCCTTTCACTGTTCGGCTGGAACGTCATGCCTACCGCTCGAAACGCGCGCGGGGTCGACATCGTCGTTTACAGCCAAGACGCTACGCGTAAGCTTGCGATTCAGGTTAAGGCGTTGAGCAAGCGTCACCCCGTTCCACTTGGGACGTCTCTCGGAAAAGTCATGGGGGATTTCTGGGTTATTGTAAACAACGTTTCGTCAAGTCCTTCAGCTTATATTTTGCTGCCGTCGGAAGTTAAAGAATTCGCTCACCGTGGCGAGAAAGAAGGGCGTATCTCATTTTGGCTCCAGCCAAAAAGCTACGATCAAGAGGACTTCAAAGAGAAGTGGGACCGCGTAGGCCGTGGTTAAAAGGCCAAAGCGCAACCAATGAATAGGAGCAAAGAATGAATCGTCGATGGCTGACCTACGCGCTGTTTGCGCTCGCAGTCCTATCAGGCACAACCACAGCACAAACCTACCCCGCCAAATCCGTCCGCCTCGTCCTCCCCTTCGCCGCAGGCAGCGCGGTAGACGTCCTCGCCCGCCACTACGCGCAAAAGATGTCGGAGCAGTGGAAGCAGCAGGTGGTGGTGGACAACCGCACCGGCGCCAACGGCATTATTGGCATGGAATTCATCGCCCGTGCCGCAGCGGATGGTTACACGGTGGGCATGGGCAATGTGGCGACACTTGCCATCAATCCGCATCTTTACGCCAAACTGCCGTATGACCCGCTGAAGGATTTCGCGCCGGTGCTGCTGGCGGCGGAGATCAACAATTGCCTTGCTGTGCATCCGTCGGTGCCGGTGAGCAACCTCAAGGAGCTGATTGCGTTCGCCAAGGCGCGGCCGGGGCAGTTGAATTACGCGTCAGGCGGTGTCGGCAGTGCGCAGCATATTCCGATGGAAATGCTGAAATCGATGACGGGCATCAACATTCTGCACGTGCCGTACAAAGGGCTGGCCGCGGCGTTTAATGACACGCTAGCCGGGCAGGTGCCGATGATGATTCCCGGCTTGGCGACGGCACTGCCGCATGCCAACAGCGGCAAGCTGCGTATCCTCGCCACCACCGGCGGCAAGCGCATTGCCGCCACACCCAATATCCCGAGCATTGCCGAGTCCGGCGTACTAGGCTACGACTTTGATTCGTGGACGGGCTTTTTGTTGCCGGCCGGCACGGCGGCGGATACCGTGACACGCGTCAACGCTGAGACCTTGCGCGTGACACGGTTGCCGGAATCCAAAGAGCGCTTGTCGGCTTTGGGCTTTGCGCTGATCGGCGGTACGCCGGTGGAGTTTGGCGATTACATTCGCGCGAATCTTTCGCGCATCGGGCCGGTGGTCAAGGCGGCGGGCATCAAGCCGGAGTGACATGCAAAAACAACACAAAAACGTTCTGGTTCTCTCTGCCTGTCAGGCCACGCTGCAAACCGGCGGCGTGACGCTGATTCTGGTTACCGGACTGGCGGGGGTGGCACTGGCGCCGGTTGCGGCCCTGGCCACCATACCGCTGACGTGCTATGTGATCGGCTCTGCGCTGACCACGTTCCCGGCTTCGATGCTGATGAAGGCCGTTGGCCGCCGCAATGGGTTTCAGGCAGGCACAGCTATCGGCATGGTGGGCGCGGGCATTAATGCGCTGGCGATTTATCTGGCGAATTTCTGGCTGCTGTGTCTGGGCATGATGATCATGGGCAGTCATACCGCGTTCGGGAAATATTACCGTTTCGCAGCGGCGGATGCGACCGAAGCCAACTTTCGCGCCAAGGCGATTTCATTGACGCTCGCCGGCGGCATCGTTGGCGGCTTTGTCGCGCCGGAGATGGCCAAGCGCACCAAGGATTTGTTTACCGATCACATGTTCCTGGGGTCGTATCTGTCGCTGATGGTGGTGTGCGTGGTGGCGGCGCTGGTGCTGACACAACTGGATATTCCGCAACTGTCGGAAAAAGAACGCAAGGAAGGTGGCCGCCCGATCCGGGAAATCATGCGCCAGCCGGTGTTTATTGTGGCGGCGCTTTCCGGGGCGTTGTCTTACGGCATCATGAATCTCTTTATGACTTCGACGCCGCTGGCGATGCGCGCGCACGATCATCATTTCAATTCGGCGGCGTTCGTGCTGGAGTGGCATGTGTTGGGCATGTACGGGCCGTCGTTTTTTACCGGCTCGTTGATCCAGAAATTTGGCGTGTTGAAGGTGATCCTCGCGGGTATCGTGCTGCTATTCGGAGCGGTGGCAGCCGCGCTAGCCGGCACTGGCGTCATTAACTTCTGGATCGCGTTATTTGTGCTGGGTGTGGGCTGGAATTTCATGTACGTCGGCGGCTCGGCGCTGCTGACCGAATGCCACACGCCCGCCGAGCGCGCCAAGACGCAGGCGGCGAACGACCTGATGGTGTTTTGCACCATGGCGGTTTCGTCGATGTCCTCCGGCATGTTGCTGACCATGAGCGGGTGGCACGCAGTGAATTACGGCACCATTCCGTTTCTGCTGCTGGCAAGCGGATTTACCTTGTGGCTGATGTGGCTGCGTAGTAACGGCCATTCCGGCGTGGCACCCATTGTAGTTTCTGCACCCGCCCCTACCGAGGCAAAAAACTAGGGGAAATTTGTAACAGGGTTTTTCAGGGTGTGTTACAGGAAAGGGTTTTTGTAAGTATTTGTTTTAAAACAACTATTTTTCGACGCCCCTATCGACTTACCGGGGGCAAAACTGTAACTGTCCAGCGGGAACTGCGTTAATGGATTGGTGCCCAAGCAGAGCCGGCTGACTTAACCACACGGCCCTGCCAAGCCGGCTCGCGCAATTCCGCGCATCCGCGTACCCGGGCGCACTGAGAGGACGTTCGATGAGTTCGATGATCAAGCAAATATTCCAATCACTGGCTGCCTTGCTGGGCGGCATCACCTTGTTCGCTGCGGGCACGGCGTTCGCGCAATCGGCGGCTGCACCCGACGCGGTGGTCAAAGGCATGGTGGACGAGGTGCTCAGCGTGATCAAAGCTAACAAAGACCGCCGTCTGCTGTCCGACGTGGTGGACAAAAAAGTACTGCCGAATTTTGACTTTCAGGCGATGACACGGCTGGCTGTGGGCCGCGCGTGGCGCGATGCGTCGCCCGCGCAACAGCAATCGCTGGAAAGCGCGTTTCGCACGCTGCTGGTTACAACCTACAGCCAGGCGCTGAGCCAATCAAGCACGCCCGATGCCTCGGTGGACGTGCGCCCGGCGGCGGTGAAGCCTGTGGACGATGATGTCACCGTGAGAACATTTGTTAAAGATTCCTCGCGCAAGCCGATTTCGGTCGACTACCGGTTGGCCAAGTCGGGAAGCGGCTGGAAAGTCTACGACGTGGTGGTCGAAAACCTGAGTTTGGTGACTAACTATCGCAGCACGTTTAACAGCGAAATCACCAAGTCGGGTATTGATGGCCTGATCAAGGCGCTGGAAGCAAAGAACCGGCAAAACGCCGGCTGATGGCGCGTATGGTGCTGCGGCTTGCGGCCAACGCGCGCGTAACTACGCAAGCAATCGCGTAATCCGCGCCACTTCCGGTATGCGCCGCAGTTCGCTCATGATGCGCGCGAGATGATTGCGGTCGGTTACTTGCAATGTGAAATTCATGGCGGCGTATTTGCCGCCATCCTGCGGTTCCACGGCCACGTGCTGAATGTTCGACTCCTCGTCGGCAATGCTCGCCGCCACCTTGGCCAGCACGCCGCGTTCGTTGGCGACGACGATGCGCACATTGACGTCATGCAGCTTGCGCGATTCGTTGTCCCATTCCACGTCTAGCAGCCGCTCGGGTTCGTGATGCGATTTCGCCAGCACCGGGCAGTCGTGCGTGTGCACTGCCATGCCCTGGTCCTTGCTGATGAGCCCGACGATGCGGTCGCCCGGGATCGGGTAGCAGCATTTTGAAAACTGTACCGCCATGCCTTCCGACCCGCGAATCACCACCGTACCCATTTTGGTCAACTCGGTGGCTTCGCCTGGCGAAAGTTCGCGTAGCGCCAGCAACTGGCGCGCCACCACCACGCCGTGGCGTTTGCCGAGCCCAATGTCTGACAGGATGTCGTTGCGCGACTTGCCGCTGTTTTCGCGGGTGAGTTTTGTCCACTGTGCCTCGGGCACGGCGGCGAGACTCGATTTCAGCGCCGTCAGCGCCTGATTGAGCAAACGCTCGCCCAACTGCACCGATTCGGTGAAGTGCATGGTTTTCAGAAAATGCCGGATGTGCGCGCGCGCCTTGGCAGTTGCGACAAAATTCAGCCAATTCGGATTGGGCTTGGCGTGAGAGGCGGTGATGATTTCCACGCGGTCGCCATTTTTAAGCCCCTGCCGCAGCGGCTGCAACTCTTGATTGATTTTTACCGCCACACAGCGGTTGCCGATATCGGTGTGCACTGCGTAGGCAAAATCCACCGCGGAGGCGCCACGCGGCAGCGACAAGATCCTGCCCTTGGGCGTGAAAACGTACACCGCGTCGGGAAAGAGATCGACTTTCAGATGTTCGAGAAACTCGATGGAATCGCCGGATTCCGATTGCATTTCCAACAGGCTTTGCAGCCACTGATGCGTTTTCCTCTGCAAATCCGTGATGGATTGATCCGAACTCTTGTAGAGCCAGTGTGAGGCGACGCCAGCCTCGGCGATCTTGTGCATTTCCTGCGTGCGGATCTGAATCTCGATGGGGCTGCCGAAAGGGCCGAAGAGGTGCGTGTGCAGCGACTGGTAGCCGTTGGTCTTGGGAATCGCGATGTAGTCCTTGAACTTGCCGGGAATCGGCTTGTAGAGACCATGCAGCACGCCCAGCGTGATGTAACACGCGTGCACGTCCTTGACGATGATGCGAAAGCCGAAGACATCGAGCACCTGGCCGAACGACAGATGCTTTTCACGCATCTTGGTGTAAATCGAATGCAGATGCTTTTCACGACCCTGAACCTGGGCAGAAACACCGTTATCCGCCAGCCGTTTTTCAATACTGGCGAGTACCTTGCCCACCACTTCGCGGCGGTTGCCGCGTGCGTGGGCGACTGCCTTGGTCAGTACATTGCAGCGCGTCGGATACAGGTGCTTGAACGACAGATCGTCGAGTTCCTGATAGAGGTTGTTGAGTCCCAGCCGGTTGGCGATGGGCGCGTAGATTTCCATGGTTTCGC
>SYEN01000199.1 GCA_005800795.1 Burkholderiales bacterium
GGCTTTTGCCGCGATCTCGCGCAACTCCTCGCGCGAGCGTGTGCCGAACGGATGCGGAATCATCGCCATCGGCAAATCCGGCGAGCCCAGCGCTTTTTGCTGCGCTCGGCCCAATCCGATAAAGCTCTGCGACACCACCGTCAACGCCGCCCGCCCGCGTTTACCCGCTTCTACCGTGTCGTGGATACTCCACGACGTGCAGGAACCTCAATCTCCCGAGCCGGTCATGATCGCGTCGGTCTGCGATACCAGCTCATTCATTAAGGCTTCAGACAAGCCCTGCGACGCACTGCGCTTACGCTGCTTGACCACGGCTTTTACGCCGTGCTTTTCGATCAACACTTTCGACAAATCTTCCACTAGGTAGTTGAAATTCGGCTTCGAGTTGTCGATAAAGCCGATTGACTTGCCGGCGAGGCCATCAAGCGACTGGCGCGATTTCTGAGGCAATGTGAGGCATGGCGCGACCGGATCGTAAACTTGCATGGTGCTGGACATGGGTGCTCCCAACGAGTCTGTTCCCGTTCGAGTGTAGCGGATTTGGGTGGTTTTCTTCGGGTGTTTACGTAATGAACTTTGAAGACGTCGTCCACGAGTGCTGTAGCGTGAGTTAATTGACAGCAGCGAGATACGCGGAGTAATTTAGCTTCAGTATCTCGCGGCCTCGTTGCGATGGAAGCCCATATGATGATGTTCCATCGTGGTTTGAAAGCGAACCCGCAAATTCCGTACGTCACCACGTAGCTAACTTATTAACCGTATGAACGGAGAAACCATGGCCCAATCTGATGAGAAAAAAGCACCTGCCCAAGCCCCACAAGGCGATCCCAATGTCACCTGGGAAGACACCGCGAAACATATCGGCGAGGATTACTCTGGCGGTGTTGTGCTGGTGGCCGACGAACGCGTCGACAAGGTCATGATCTCGCGCTACTGCGAACCCGCCGAGATCGGCAACCTGACGTATTGGGACGAAGAGATTGCCCGCATGGCCGGCTATCGCAGCCAGGTCGTGCCATGGGCCATGGTGAAAGAAGTCCCCACGTATTCCGGCAACTGGCGGCCGGGCCAGCCGACGCGTTTTCCACTGGATGCCGATGTCGACTTTCAGTCACAACTGGCCGCACGCGCGCCGACCAGCGGCGACCCGCCCTTGCCGCCGACCAACGCCGGTTTTTTTACCGACATGACCATCGAATACTTCGAGCCGGTGTGCCTGGGCGACCGTCTCACCACCATGGGCCGCGTACTGCATCACGTGTCGCCGAAGGAAACCCGCGTTGGTGTCGGCGCCTTTCTGGGCTACACCACCAGCTACTTCAACCAAAAGGGCGAACTCGTCGCCAAGGCCACGCAAGGCAACTACCGGTTCACGCGCAAGGCCGAAAAAGACATCGTCCGCTAGGCGCTTCGGCGATCCCATCAAATATCCTCAAGACTGACATTGCAGCAGGAGACACATTCCATGACAACGCAAATGACACCGTTTTACCCCAACGTAGACAACACGGTCCGCTGGCCGATTACGCCCCAAGTTTACTTCGAGCAGGTGAAAGAAGGCGATGATATCCCCGCGGTCGATTTCAACCTGACCTATCAGCGCATGATCATGTTCGTCGGCGCAACGCGAAACTTTCCCGGCCTGCACCACAACGAACGCGTCGCGCAGAAGCGAGGCGCCGCCCCCGGCATTTTTTTGCAGAACAACTCCTGCCTGATGCTGTGGGAACGCGTGGTTTCTGACTGGATGGGCATCTATGGCCGCGTGCGTGCCGCCACCTTCCGCATCACCGATTTCCATCTGGCGGGGGAAATCATCCACGTCGGCGGAAAAATCCAGAAAAAGTCGCAGGACAACGGCCTCAATCTGATCGAGCTTGCCATGGAATCCATGACGCCACGCCGAGTCGGCATGACGGGAACCGTAACCGTGGCGTTACCGTCGCTCAAATATCCAACGACAACGCCGCGCTGGGATCGTGAAGGCAAGGCAACCGTCGTCTGCCAGTAGAGCTCAGACTACTCAAGCCATTCGGCTGTCTGCGTACTTACACCTGCCTTAAATCGCTCTTGTAAAGCGCATCCAGCCGGGCCAGCACATCCGCCGGCAGGGGCCCCATCGCCGCTGCCTGCAACGCCTCTTCGATAGGATGAATCCTGCGCTGCCGTGAATGGCGCAGGAAACATCCACGTTGGGAAACGAGAAGTGCAGCGCCCCCTGCGAGCGCGTGCCATGGGCCGCACCTATAGCCACACGACCTTGGCCATTCGTTGCTCTTCAAGCAACGCGGTGTTCGCGGTAGGCATGAACGTCAGCCGCATCAGCGGCGAAATACGTGCAAAATCCTAGAGCAAGTCAGCCGGCAACTTCTGGCAAAGATGCGCGTTGCCGTCACGCTTGGGAGTGCCCGCCACCTTTCCCTACTGTCGCCCGCCCTCCACTGAGAATCCTTCTGCGCGCCAGCGCAGCATGCCGCCTGCAAGATTCGCCACATCGCTGTAGCCCTGCCGTTGAAGGATTACACAGGCCTGCGCCGAGCGTGCGCCGGAGCGGCAGACAGCAACCACTGGAAGCGCGCGCGACAGTTCCCCTGCACGTGCGGTCAGTTCGCCCAGCGGTATCAATACTGCCGCTTTGATGTGCCCCAGCGGCCCGTTGAATTCTGCGGCCTCGCGCACATCCACCACTTGCACCTTGTCGGCTATTTCTTCGAGCGCGTGTGGATGAATTTCCCAGATGCCGGCGAAAGTGAAAGTCAGCGGTGCCCATGCCGGTTCTGCCGACTGTATCGGCATATCGGACAGCTTTCCACATTGCAGATTCGCGGGCACGGCCACGTCGATCTGCTTCGGGTGCGGAAGCCCCAAATTATTCATATAGCCCGTGAAATCGGCTTCGCCGATGCCATTGCCGAGGCGGGGATTCAGCCGCCGTTCTTCATCCACGCTGGTTACGGTAAGGCCGCGATAGTCATGCCCCGGATACAACAGACACGACGGCGGTAACGTGAAGATCTGGCTGTGCACAGAGCGGTACAGCGTGCGTGCACTGCCCTGCTGAAAATCGGTACGGCCGCAGCCGCGAATCAACAGGGCATCGCCGGTGAATGCCATCGATTCATCGTCGAGTACGAACGTCATGCAGCCAGTGGTATGCCCCGGCGTTTCGCGCGCCTCCAGATAACGTTCGCCGAACGGGACACGATCTCCGTGTGCCAGCGGCATATCGATGCCCTGTGCGCCGCTCGCCGCGGACAGCGCGACGCGGCTGCCTGCGCGCTGCTTGAGCAACCACGCGCCAGTGACGTGATCGGCATGCACGTGGGTTTCGAGTGTGCATCGCAATGTCAAACCCAACTCGGCCAGCAACGCGCGATCGCGGCGCACCTGCTCGAGCACCGGGTCGATCAGCACCGCTTCGCCGCTGCGTTCATCAGCCAGCAGATAACTATAAGTGGACGACTGCGGATCAAATAGCTGACGGAAAATCATGGGGATTCCTCGCTTGACGAGAATGAACAGATCGCTCTGCCGTTCGCCGGGAAATACTATTTGACGGCGTAACCAACGCGCGTAAGAATAGTAACACTATTTGCGACTTTAAGTTTAAATAAGCCATATAAATCAATTACTTACAATAAACTAATATAAGTTCTCGGGAGACTGTATCGTGATTTGTACGCTCGTCGCCATGCCGTTAAGTCATTTAAGAACATTCGCAGCGCTGTGTCTATGGGGGACGTTCGGGATGGCAGTTTTGTCGCCCACGACAGTGCACTCACAAGGCGCCTACCCCACCCGCCCGATACGCTGGATCGTCCCCTACGCACCCGGCGGCGGCACGGATGTGATTGCCCGGCCGATAGCCCTAAAAATGGGCGAAGCACTCGGCCAGCCGATTGTTTACGAAAATCGCGGCGGTGGCGGCGGGCTGATCGCGGGCGAGTTGGTAGCCAAGGCCACGCCGGATGGTTACACCCTGCTGGTCGGCTCGGGCAATACCCACACGTTTCCAACCCTGCTGTACGACAAAGTGAGCTACGACCCGGTGAAAGATTACGCGCCGATCACGAATTTTGTCGAAGTGCCCAACATGCTGGTGGCGCATCCGTCCTTTCCTGTGAAAACCGCACAGGACATCGTCTCCTACGGCAAGGCCCATCCGGGCAAGATCAGTTGGGCATCCTCGGGCAACGGCGCGGGCGGTCACCTCGCGCTGGTGCTGTTCGCGCAGCAAGCCGGCATCAAGGTGCTGCATATCCCGTTCAAGGGCGCCGGCCCTGCGGTAATTGCCATGCTCGGCGGTGAAACGGATTTACTATTCGCGAACACCGGCGTATTCATGGGTCATGTGCGCGCCGGCAAATTACGCTCGATTGCCATTGCAGCCATGGATCGCCTGGCGATATTTCCACAAGTGCCGACGCTCAATGAATCAGGCTTCGTGCGCTTTACTTCCAGCACGTACTACGGGCTGCTGGCGCCCGCTGGCACGCCCCGCCCCATCATCAACAAACTGCATGGCGAAGTCGTCAAAATCGTCAAATCGCCCGAATCGCTGGAGCGTTTGGCCAATGTCGGCGCGTTTGTGGTCGCGAATATGCCAGAGCAGTTTTCCGAAGCCTTGCGGCAGGATGTCGCCAAGTGGGCCAAGGTGGTAAAGGAGCATGGCATCAAGCCGGATTGAAGTTGCGGGCCTGCCGCTTGTCTTCTGTGCGGCTATTGCGTACGTATGCCGGCGGCCTTGATCACCTTGTCCATGATGATTCTCCCTGATTTCATCGCGGCGGCCAGTTGCTCCGGCGTGCTGGCAACGACCTGCGCCCCGGCACGGGTTTATCGCTCTTTCAATTCCAGCTTGTTAATCTGGCGCACGATTTCCCGATTGAGCTGATTAACGAGCGCGGCAGGCGTTTTGGCCGATGCGAATACAGACATGATCGACGCTGTATCGTAGCCCCAGCAAACCGGATGCAGCCTCCGTGGGCAACTCGGAAAACAATGCCGAAGGATTCACCACTACAAGCAGCGACGTGGTCACCGCCAGCGTGACCGGCACGTAATCGGTAATCGGGTTGTACGGCACGTTTTGCAGCAATGGCAGTAGCCACGCCCTACTATCAAACACCAGCAACGTGTGTACGTCCGGCAGCGCCTTGGCTACGATCTCGAAAGGAATGACATCGCTGTCACCACGATTGTCGACAATGAATTGCTGGCCGAAAGATTCTGAAAGCCCTGGCGACAATATACGCGCTGACAAATCGCCTGCTGCACTCACTTCAGCGGTCACCAGACGTATCGACCCGCAGGATAGGTTTACGCGGTCTTCAATGCAGTGCACACAACCAGCAGACTAAAGCAACCCAAGCCCGCCAGCCCATATGGTCTGATTATCCGCATTCCTCGCACAGACTTGGCAAGGGTCGCAGTCAAGAGCTACTTCTCGGACATTACCCACACGCCATCCCAATCACGGGGAGGCGGCGTCTGTTTGAAAATTCTGGTGCGCTCAAGAAACACCCGACTGGGCCGATCTCCCGGATTCAGACTTAGTGCATCGCTAAAACACGCGATGGCGTCGTTCCAGCGTTGCCCCCGATAGCAGCAAATGCCCTCGTTGAATTGCGCCACTGCGCGCTCCAGATTGGGAAAAGTTTCCTCGGTGAAATGATCCATTGCCTCGTAAATCGCTACCGGTTCGTGCTTCCCCTTGACACGTAGCAGATCGATTTCGCGCAACAGGTGCCTTTCCGTGAGTTCCAGACGCGTGGCTTCGCTGATCAGTACTTTACAACCATAAGTCTTCGTCACACCTTCGAGCCGTGAGGCCAGATTCACGGGGTCGCCAATCACGGTGTATTCCATGCGCTTGGGCGAACCAATATTCCCCACCACCACGACGCCGGTGGATATGCCCACACCAATACCGATGGCATCCATGCCACTAGCCACACGCTGCGCATTGAGCACACTCAACGCACGAAACATGCCATTGGCCACGCGCACAGCGTCGTCCGCGTCTCGCTCGCCGTTAAACGGCACACCGAACAGCGCCATGATGGCGTCGCCGATGAACTTATCCAGCACGCCACCGTTACTGAGCACCACGTCGACCATACGTTCGAAGTACTGGTTAAGCATCGACACCGTCTCGCGCGCGCCCAACGCCTCGGATACTGTGGTGAAATCGCGCACGTCCGAAAACAGTATCGAAACCTTCTGATCTTTGCCGCCGAGCACCGACTCTCCGCCCGCCAGCAGCTGATCGGCCACTGCCGGCGACATGTAACGCGCCATGGTGTTTTTCATGCGCTTTTCGCTGGTGATATCTTCCAGCACAATCATCGAACCCAGATGCTCACCCGCAGCATCGAGCAGCGGATTGACCGCAAGGTTGACAGAAGTCGGGTCTTTTTTGTCGAGTTTGAGTTCCGCGCCGACGGTGATTTCGCGGCTGCCGCCACTACGTACTTTGTTGATGTTCTGCAACACCCACGCATCTGCCCCCTGGAAAATTTCACGTGCCGGGTGGTTAACCACCTGCTCGCGTGCATGTGCAAAAATACGTAACGCGGCTTCGTTTGCGGTGAGGATGGTGTCCTGCGCATCCAGCGTGACGATGCCGTCGCTGGTGCTGCGCAGAATGCTGTCGTTATAATTTTTTTCTCGTAGCACATCCTCAAACAACTTGGCGTTTTCCAGCGCCACTGCGATCTGTGCAGTAAATGCGCCGAGACGCGATTCGTCCCGGCTTGTGAATTTGCCGCCGTGTTTATTCAGCACCTGCGTTACGCCAATGCAGACGTCCGCCTTGTTGATGATCGGCATGGTCAGCATGCTCTCGGTGCGATAACCGGTACGGCGGTCCACGTCCTTGTTGAAACGCGGATCGTGATACGGATCGGCGATGTTCTCGGTATTGCCACTGGTAAATACTGCGCCCGCAATGCCGGCCTTGCTGGGAAACCGAATCTCCTTGACTGCAAGCCCCTCGGCCACACGCGAAAACAATTCGCCCGTCTTGCTGTCGTGTAGAAACAGCGTACTGCGGTCGGCATCCAGTAGATCCGTGGTGGCGTGCATAATACGCGCCAGCAACACGTCCAGATTCAATTCGCCGGCGAGATCATGCGACAGCGAGAGTATCTGCGCTTCCTCTCGCAAATTATCCACCATCAGGTTAAAGCCCCGGTAAAGTTCGGCATACTCGTCGGTAGTAGTGGCATGCAGGTGTCCCGTCAGATCACCATTTTCAACCGCGCGCATCGCCTGATTAAGCCGCACTGCCGAGCGCGACACTTCCGCTGCGGTCAAAATCGACATGGCAAGCACGCCAATCACGCAAGCCACAACCACGCCCGCGACCCAACTTAACAGCGGTCCCATCTGCTGCAACGAAGTTTCAATACCCAAGCCGAGGAGCATGCGGTCGGTCTTGAACAACACCGTG
The DNA here is from genome assembly GCA_005800795.1 of Burkholderiales bacterium. Classification (GTDB taxonomy): domain Bacteria; phylum Pseudomonadota; class Gammaproteobacteria; order Burkholderiales; family SG8-41; genus UBA5216. The sequence goes on from SYEN01000199.1 coordinate 7,454, forward strand.
GCTGCCAAAAACACCAGCGGCAACAGCGTCACGAAGATCGACATATAGAGCAACTTGCTCTTCAGCCGGATCGCAATGAGATCGCGACGGTGTTCTGGCTCAATGCGCTCACAGTACTGCCATAGCAACTCGACGTCGGGCGTCAGCTTGGTTGCGATGATGAAAAATTCGCAAAGTGCATGCGCCGGCCCCGAGAAAAAAATCACCGTCGCTGTAAGGCCGACGATTTGCCATGCAGCCCATTCGCTAGCCAGCCATTCGTTGGCTGCGTACATGCCAACCGCCACCAAAAGTGCAGCGGACGGCCCGTGAAAGAGTGTGACGCGCAGAAAAGAGTGGAACGGCAGATTGAGCATGTCCACTATGGCACGGGAAGTATCGCTGGATATCGGCTTTTCACCGCTATCAATGACTTTCAATACGGCGGCGATGCGGCGAACCTGCCGCATGATCAGATAAATATCCGGGATGGTATAGAGCGGCACAATGAACACCGCAAGCACCAGAAAATCCACCCATTGCCGGGCGGCGAATTCGAATCCCAGAAAAATCAGGAAAAACGTCACCGCCAGCGCTGCGACGGAACCACCCAGATAAGTCCAGATCAGGTAAAGACGATAGCGCGCAACCAGGTTGCCCACGGCCTTTGGTGGCAGCGGCAGATTGGGCGGCATGGCGTTAAGGTTGTGCGCGGCACTGCCGCTCGAAGTCGTCATCGTCTCGTTCGTGTGCTACTCAAGTATAACGCGCAAGCGCGCGCCGGGATGCTGCTGCCCGAATTGCAGGCGAAGGCGGCGTTTGATTCGCTTCCGATACAGCCAGCGCCCAAAACTCTGCCGAACAACGCGAACCTTCCATGCCGACCCAAATGTTGCCCAACCCGAAGCGGCACCATGCCGCCGATCCCGAAGCCGCGCGGCAACAACACCAGCGCAGACTTGCGTGGCTCGCACAGCACAGGGAAGAAATACTCGAACCCGCCATGCCCATCATTGATCCACATCATCATATGTGGGTGCGCGGCGGCAGCCGCTACTATTTGGAAGACTTCCTCGCCGAGGCGCAAACGGGTCATAACATCAGAGCCTCGGTATTCGTGGAATGTGGTTCGTTTTACCGCAAGAACGCCTCCGATTTAATGGTGCCCGTGGGTGAAGTGGAATTTGCCAACGGTGTCGCGGCAATGGCGGCGAGCAGCACCTACAACAGCACACTGGTCTGCGCTGGCATCGTCGGCACGGCAGACATCAGCGTGGGTACGGAAGTGGCTCAAGTGCTGGACGCACAAATCGCAGTGGGTGGCGGACGTTTTCGTGGCATACGCGTCAGCACCAAGTGGGATGCTGATGATGAACTGAACACCACGCGCTATGTGTACTCACGCGATCTGATGCAGGACAAGAATTTCCGTGCTGGCTTCGCCACGCTGGCGCCGCGCAAACTGTCATTCGACGCGATGATTTATCACCCGCAGATTTTGGACCTGGCCGATCTGGCGCGCGCCTTTCCCGGCACCACCATCATTCTCAACCACATCGGCGGCTTGCTGGCGTGGACCCGCACCTATGTCGCACGCAAGGAAGCCGCCATCACGGACTGGCGCAAGTCGATGGTGGAGCTGGCGACGTGCCCCAACGTGTACGTCAAGCTCGGCGGTCTGGGCATGCCTTATTTGGGTCTGGGCCACGACAAACTACCTGCCCCCGCAACTTCCGCACAACTGGCTGAAAGCTGGGGCCCCCTGTTTAAACACTGCATCGACGCCTTCGGGCCGGATCGTTGCATGTTTGAGAGCAATTTCCCGCCGGATCGCGATTCGGTGTCGTATCCGGTGATCTGGAATGCCTTCAAACGCATCGCTGCCGGCTATTCGGCAAGCGAAAAACAGGCGCTGTTTTACGGTGCGGCAGCGAAAGCCTACCGGTTAGACCTCGATTAAGCAGAGATCAAACCTTGACTGCGCGCCGCGAGCCCGGCCGGTAGCGATGTGTTAGCGCACTTTGAATACCAGCTTGCCGCGGAAATGGCGACCTTCGCTGACTTTGTGAGCCGCCGCCGCGTCGGATAATTTGTAGATCGTCATTTCGGGCGGACGCACGGCGCCGCTCAACGCCAGCGCCGCGATGCGTTCCAGATGCGGCCGGTCACGCCCCACCTTGGGCCGTAGAGACGTCACATCCGCGCGCGGTGACACCGGCGCTGCCTGCCCCGCTGCTATCGAAGCCGCACGCCCGCCTGGACGCAACACCGCGAACGAGCGTTGCGTGACATCACCGCCCACCGTATCGAACACCGCGTCGCAGTTCGACACCACCTTGGTGAAGTCCTGCGCGTTGTAGTCGATTATGTGATCGGCGTCGAGCTTGCGCAGATAGGCGTGATTCTCGGTACGCGTCGTGGTGATAACCCGCGCTCCGATATACTTGGCAAGTTGTATGGCATAACTGGCCACGCCGCCGGCACCGCCCTGAATCAAAATAGTCTCGCCCTTTTTCAGTTGCAGCGTATCCTCAACCGATATCAGAGCAGTCAAGCCGATCAACGCCAACGCGGCACATTCTTCGTGCGACAGACCCTTGGGTTTCTTCGCGACAATCGATGCCTTGATGGCAATTTTCTCCGCGTAGGCCTGTTCCTGTCCCACGTCGCACACGCCGAACACTTCGTCGCCGATGGCGAAATCGGTGACACCTTCACCCAGCGCGCTTATTACGCCTGAAAAATCCCGGCCCGGGATGTACGGCAGATCGGTGATCGGCGCATAGCTGCCTTTGCGCACCTTCCAGTCTGCGCCATTGCCGCTGGCAGCAGGGCTATCCACAATCACCTGACCCGGCAAAACCACCGGATCGGCGATATCCCCGTACTCCATCACTTCCGGTCCGCCATGTTTTCTAAAAAACGCTGCTTTCATGTCTGCTCCTTAAAGGTGCCCGTGTTGTTCGGCAATGCGCGGGGCGGCTATGCTAGCACGCTACATGCCGGATTTCGGCCAGCGTGCTCAGGCCGATAACGTTTCACCGGCGAACTCACCGGCCTGTTGAAAGGGATGGCAAGCGCCTGGGTTGCGGCTATCATGCTGGCTACTCAAGCACCCTCCGGCACCTTGCCATATCAATCATAAGTACTTGTTTTAAAAGGATAAATTTATGCGATTCCAAAACAAGACGGCGGTCATCGCGGGCGACGCCTGGGGACTCGGCCACGTTACAGCGCTGATGCTCGCGCGCGAGGGAGCGCAAGTCGTGTGTATCGACGATAACCCGGATCTGCGCGATGCCAGCACACTACACCTCGAACAATTCGACATCCCGCATTTTCACGCGGATGTGAGTGACGCTGCGCAAGTGCAAAGCGTGGCCGATGCATGCGCGCAAATTTTTGACAAGGTAGATATTCTGTTCAACGTGGCGGGGCGTAATCCTGTCCGGCAAACGTTCGAGAAGACTACGCTCGAAACGTGGGACACCATGATCAGCCGCAATCTGACGTCAGCCTTCATCTGCTCGCATGCGTTTTTGCCACTGATGAAAAAGGCCCGCGCCGGCTCGATCATTCACCACGGCTCTATCGACGGCCTGCTCGGCAATCCTGCGATTGCTGCTTACTCCGCCGGCAAGGGCGGGCTGTTGCCGTTGACGCACGTGATGGCGCACGACTTGGGCAAATACAATATCCGCGTCAACTGCATTTGCTCCAGCGGCCCGCGCAAAAGCCAGGCCGCCGTGTCAGCAGTGGACAAATCGCGCGTTGCCGTCACACCCCTCAACCGTCAGGGAACGCCGCAGGATATCGCGCCCGTGGCACTGTTCCTGGCGTCAGACGACGCGGCGTACGTCACTGGCGCGCACATCGTGGTGGATGGCGGGCGCATCGCCACCACGCACGGTTGTTACGACGAGGAGCATGGCGGCAAGTAACAAAAATGGCCCATGCAATGCATGGGCCATTTCCTATACGGCAGTAAACCTTATCAGCCGTCGAGCGCGGCCAGCACCTTGGGCGGCGACATCGGCAGATCGGTCAAGCGTTTGCCGGTCGCCCCATGTATGGCACTGGCAATCGCGGCCATCGGCGGAACGATGTTGGCTTCCGCCACGCCCTTCACGCCGTACGGATGGTTCGGGTTCGGCACTTCGACCACAATCGCATCAATCTTCGGCAGATCAGACGCGACAGGCATGCGGTAATCGAGAAAGCCCGCATTTTCAAGATGCCCGTTCTTGTCGTAAATGTATTCCTCGTTCAGCGCACAGCCGATACCCTGCACCACGCCGCCGATGATCTGGCCTTCGCAGTAGCTCGGGTGTATCGCACGGCCCACATCCTGCGCGGCGACATCACGCAGAATTTTGACTGCACCGGTGTCCGGGTCGACTTCAACGTCGGCAAACTGTGCAGAAAATCCCGGTGCCTGACCTTCCGCATTGATCGACGCCGACGCCACCACCGGGCCACCGGTGGCCGTACGCTTGGAGGCGATTTCCTTGAAAGTGAGCGGCGGGAACTCGCCCGCACGCTTACCGGCAGGACGCGCACTACCGTCTTCCCAAATCACGTTTTCAGGTTCGATCTTCCACATCTTTGCCGCGCGCTTGCACATTTCTTCGGTGACTTTCTTGCAGGCATTGATCACGGTAATGCCAGTCGCAAACGTCACGCGCGAACCGCCGGTGGCCTGGGTGTAGCCCACCGAGTTGGTATCGGCGATGATCGGGCGCACCGCTTCATACGGGATGCCCAGCGTTTCCGCCGCCATTTGCGCGGTGGAAGCCCGCGAGCCGCCGATGTCCGGGCTGCCGGTGGCAACCACCACTGTGCCGTCTTCGTTGACGTTCACCGTGGAACTGGATTCGCCGCCACCATTAAACCAGTAGCCCACCGCCACGCCACGGCCCTGATTCTTGCCTAGCGGCGCGGTGTAAGCAGGGTGTTTTTGCAACGCTTGCAGCGTTTCGGCAAATCCGGCGTGGCTGTGTTTTGGGCCCCACACCGTAGGCGTTCCGATCTTGGCAATGTTCTTCAACCGGAACTGAATCGGATCCATGCCGATTTTCTTCGCGGCCATGTCGAGCGTGCTTTCAACAGCGAACGCGGAAATCGGCGAACCCGGCGCGCGATAGGCCACGGACTTCGGCCGGTTGCACACCACGTCGTAACCAATCGTGTTCACATTGGCGATGTCGTACGGTGCGAAGCCGCACATGCAGCCATTCATCACCGGTGAGCCTGGGAACGCACCCGCCTGATATTTGAACAGGCCTTTGGCTGCGACGATTGTGCCATCGCGCATCACACCGACTTTGATGGTCATCGACGCACCGGAGGTCGGGCCGGTGGCCTTGAATACATCTTCACGGCTCATCATGATTTTCACCGGGTGGCCGGTCTTTTTCGACAGCGCAACCGCCACCGGCTCGACGTACACCACCGTCTTGCCGCCGAACGCACCACCGATTTCAGCCGCGTGACAACGCAAGTCGCCGGTCTTCATGCCGAGCATTTTGACGGTCATGGTACGCACCACGAAATGCCCCTGGCTAGACGACCAGACTTCGGCCTGACCATCGGCATCGGCGCGCGCGAGACACGCGTGCGGCTCGATGTAACCCTGATGCACCGCCGCTGTCTTGAAACTCATTTCGACGACTTCGTCGGCGGTGGCAAATGCCGCGTCGGCATCGCCGATCTTGAACTCAACGCGCTTGGAAACATTCGACGGCTTGGTCGGCGGCGGCTCCACACCGCGCGTGATCATGTCCTCGAACAACAGCGGCGCGTCGGGCTTCATCGCGTCCTCAACGTCGATTACATGCGGCAATATTTCGTAATCGACTTCGATCAGCTTCAGCGCCTCGGCGGCAATCGCTGGTGTGGTAGCGGCGACCGCAGCCAGCGCATGGCCTTCATACAACACTTTTTCGCGCGCCAGAATGTTGCGCGTCATGTGCCAGAAATTCTGCGCTACGCGTTCCGCGCCGACATATTCAAACTTTTGCTCCGGCAAATCAGCAGCGGTTATCACGCCCTTGACGCCGGGCAGTTTCAACGCCTTGCTGGCATCGATTTTGCGGATGCGCGCGTGCGCATGCGGCGAGCGCAGGATTTTGCCCCACAGCATGCCCGGCAAGGTATAGTCCGCGCCATATTGGGCAGTACCGGTGAGTTTCGGTACGCCGTCCGGGCGATCCGGGCGGGTGCCGACGACCTTGAGTTTCTTTTCCGTAACGACTGCGCTCATGATTTGGCTCCTCTGAGTTCTTTGGCGGCGTCGAGCACCGCATCAATGATCTGGTTATACCCCGTGCAGCGGCACAGATTGCCCGCCAGCCAATACCGTGTTTGCTCTTCCGTGGGATCCGGGTTGTTTTCCAACAGCGTTTTCGCTGCAATCAACATGCCCGGCGTGCAAATGCCGCATTGCAACGCCGCGTGCTCCAGAAACTTGCGTTGCAGCACATGTAATTTATCGCCAGCCGCCATGCCTTCGATGGTGTTGATTTTTTTGCCCTGCGCTTCGGCGCCGAGGAACAGGCACGAGCACATCATGCGCCCGTCGATGTTGACGGTACAGGCGCCGCAGTCGCCGGTGCCGCACCCTTCCTTCGCTCCTGTCATGTGCAATTCGTCGCGCAACACTTCCAACAGGGTCTGGCGCGTGTCGCACAGAAATTCAACGGCATTGCCGTTGATGGTGGTGACTACATGCTGCTTGGCCATCAGTTTTTCCCCCGTGCCCGATTAAGTGCAATGGCGGCGGCGCGTCGCGCCATCACGCCTGAAACCTTGATTCGAAATGCCTTGGTGCCGCGCTTGTCATCAATCGGCCGGCACGCCGCGCTGACCGCCGCGCCCATTTTCGCGATGGCCGCATCATCCACCGTGCTGCCAATCAACGCATCGGCGGCGGGCTGCACCACCAACGCACGCTCGGCCACCGCGCCCACACAAACGCGCGCAGCGGTGCATACGCCCTTACCGTCAAGCGTGAGATTGATGCCAGCACCCACCACCGCAATATCCATTTCGGTACGCGGTATAAAACGCAGGTAGGCATCGCCCGAATTCGCGGGCCGTGCCGGCAGCAGGAACGACACCACGATTTCGCCTTTGGCCAGCGAATTCTTACCCGGCCCGGTGGCGATGTCTTCCACCTTCGCATCACGCCGGCCTTTGGGGCCGACGATGGTGGCTGTCGCACCCGCAGCGATCAATGCCGGCACGCTATCCGCCGCAGGCGAGGCATTACACAGATTGCCGCCGACCGTCGCGCGGCCCTTGATCTGATACGACCCTATCAGCATCGCCGCCTCGGTCAAGCCGGGCCAAGCCTTGGAAAACGCCGCGTGCTCGTGCATTTCCATCGCGGTTACCGCTGCGCCCAGCCGGAAGCCGCCGTTTTCCGACGTGATGGTGCTCATCTCGGCAATGCCTTTGATGTCCACCACCAACTCGGGTTCAACCCGCCCGCCGCGCATTTGAATCAACAAATCCGTGCCGCCGGCGAGGACTCTCGCCACCCCGCTCGCGCCCGCCAGCAGCGCGACGGCTGCTTCAGCCGTCTTGGGCGCTTCAAAACGCATTTCGCTCATATCGCTTCCCTGATTGTTGTGAATGCAACCTGTGAATTGTGGAGGATTCGGGCGATGTTGTCACTCTGTTGTTATCCCGCCGTTTCCCACTTGTTACCGTTCCGGCTATTTGTTGTCTAACCCGGCCTGCTGTTCGATCAGCGAAAAGATCACGCTGGTGTCCTTCTCGCCGAAGCCCGCTGCCAGCGCCGACTGCTGATAGTGCTGCGCCATGTTGGAAAAGCTCACCGGTGCGTGCACCTCTTTGGCGATGGCGTGAAACGTATCCAGATCCTTGTTCATCAGCGCCACCTTGAACCCCGGCTCGAAATTGCGCGGGATAAAGGCGCGCTCCACGCGCGGTATCGCGTTGCTGTTGCCGCTGCTGTTCTTGATAATGTCGCCCATGGTTTTGAGATCCAGCCCGGCCTTCAGCCCCACCACCAGACCTTCCATCAAGGCGCAGGCGTTGACGGTGGACAGCATGTTGTTGATCGCCTTGATGGTGTTGGCCGCGCCTGCCGGCCCGACGTGATAAATGTTCTGACCGATGGCTTCAAGCAGCGGCTGCACTTTTTCCAGTACCGCGGCATCGCCACCGGTCATCACCGCCAGCGTCGCCGCGCGCGCGCCGGTGACACCGCCGCTGACCGGCGCTTCCAGAAAGCGCAGGCCGCGCGCCTTGGCGGCCGCTTCGATTTTGCGCGGTGTCGCGGGCAGCACGCTGCTCAAATCGATGAGGGTCGCGCCCGCCTTGGCTTTTTCCACCACGCCGCCGGCATCCAGATAAAACGGCTCCACCTGCGGCGAACCCGGCAAGCTGGTGAACACCACGTCAGCGCCCGCGACGGCTTCTGCCGCAGACGCAGCGCCTTTGGCGCCTGCCGCGATCAAATTTTTCGCAGCGGCGGCGTTCAGGTCGAACACCGTCATGGCATAGCCTTTTTTGAGCAAATTCATCGCCATCGGATTGCCCATGTTGCCCAAACCGATAAACGCCACGGATGTAGTCATGATGTCCTTTATTTCTCTTAATTACAGGTAATAACGGGGAGGCGAAAACTTGGCGCGGAATGATTCATGTTAGATTTGGCACGGACATTGTGTCAAGGTGATCGCTGCCTCAAGACGATGCATGTGTATTAAAAATATTCAATAAAAACACATACTTACAATGCGGAATCCCCGCATATACGAAGCCCGAATAAAGCATGCCCAACCAAAAAGCCCTGATAGCAGGTGCCACCGGCGTCGTAGGCCGCAACCTCCTCAAGCACCTGCTCACCACCGGCGCTTGGGAGGTCGTGACGCTGTCGCGACGCAAGCCCGACGTGGAAGGCCGCTACGTACACATCACCGTCGATCTGCTCGATGCGGCGCAATGTCAGGCCAAGCTCGCGAATCTCGCCGATGTCACCCACATATTTTATGTGGCGGTTGCAACCCATCCCGATCCTCTGTCTCCCGCCATCGTCAACAACAATCTGCTGATGCTGCGCAACGTGGTTGAGAATATCGAACCCATCGCCACCGGGTTGCAACACATTCATTTCATGCAGGGCACCAAGTGGTATGGCTCGCACTTGGGCGGCTTCAAAACCCCCGCGCGCGAGGATCATCCGCGCCACATGCCGCCGAATTTTTACTACAACCAGTGGGATTACATTGCCGAGCGGCAAAAGGGCAAACGCTGGACGTATTCATCGGCGCGGCCCCACGCGATCTGCGGTTTTGCGATTGGAAATCACAGCAATTTGACCATGGTGATTGGCATTTACGCGGCAATCAGCAGGGAACTCGGCCTGCCGTTATGCCATCCGGGCACTGCCGACAATCATCATGCCCTGTATCAATGCACCGACTCCGGCATGCTGGCGCGCGCGGTGGTGTGGATGTCCACCGCGCCGCAGTGCGCGAATCAGGCGTTTAACGTCACCAACGGCGACTTGATTCGCTGGGAAGACACCTGGCCGAAAATCGCCAAACACTTCCACATGGAAACCGGCATGCGCCGCCACATCAGCCTCGTGCGCACCATGGCGGACAAGGCGCCGGTGTGGGAGCGCATGGTGCAAAAGTATGGGCTGCGCGACGTCAGCTACGCCGACATCGTGCAATGGCCATACGGCGATTTTGTCTTCGCGGCGGGTTTCGACGTGGTGTCCAGCGTCACCAAACTGCGGCGCTTCGGCTTCCACGAACAGGTGGATACCGAAGACATGTTTTTCCGGCTGTGGGATGAGATGCGTGCGGCGCGCATTCTTCCGCCTGTGCCGCAATAAAATAATTCAATAAAAACAAATACTTATAAAACACTTACAACACAGCCCTCGCGGGCAGTCGCACCTGCCATGCCACACTGCTGCGCATGCAGGTACCAAGCAAGAACGCACGTCGATGGACGCCGCGCAATACAAGCTTGATCCACCGCGCCCTTACTAATCGATGAAGTTGTTCCAACTATGGGTAACGAATTTGTGCGCACGGTTGGTAGCGTGACTACGAATGACTAGTTCGCGAGCCGTGCCATTTGCGCGAACAACATTGTCGGTGCCGGTAATCTTTGTGCCCGCGGCAATGTCCAGCGGCGGAAACTGCGTGATAGTAGAACAGTTGGGGATCGTTATGTTCACGCCGCCAATTCCGGCCAAACTCGCGGTTCCTGCCACGAGCGAAGTGGGCGCTATCGAGATTGATCTCACGCCGCTTTGCGGGTTGCCCACGCTCGCGCTACCCGTCACCACCACGCTGGTAGCGGAAGTCGTTGTTGCGGTCAATTGCGCCCCAGCTACTCCCACAAAATCCACTGGCTCGGCCAATGCATTCCAGTTCACCGATACCGTCGACTGCGCGACAAACAGCAAGCTGAAGGGATTCAGAAAATCCGACGCGGACAAGATATTCCATTGCTGGTTCTTGAGCGCCGATATAGCCAGAGGCCGCGAGTTCATGCGCTGCCTGTAAGTGACATCCGGGGTTGTGGCATTCGTCAAATTCGAACGGTAGGTGAATCCGGGACCGAACAACCACAACTCAAACGAGTATTCCGCGAATGGCGGGATAGCCGCCAACTCAGCATCCGTCATCGGCGTATCTCGCCATGCTACCGACTGCGCAACCCTGGACCAGTCAAACGTCCCGTTCTTGAGCTCGGCTGCGAGCCTAAAGCTGGTAGCGCCGCTGTTGTTGAAGAGTATCGGCACATTGGAGGCATTGACCAATGCGCCGTTCTTGGTGGAGATTGTCATGTTAGTGTCTTCGCCGCACAACGACGAACGATGCATCACAACCCCCGCCGCCGGCAGTCCTGATAATCATCTAGCCGGTCTCCCACCGCCGAGAGGCGGAGCAGGTACAGTGAGTTTGCCAACCACCAACCTGAACGGAGACCGAAATGCAATTTTGCGGCATAGACCTGCACTCAAACAATAGCGTTGTAGTGATCAC
>SYEN01000200.1 GCA_005800795.1 Burkholderiales bacterium
AGCCGCATGACCAGCTCCATCCCCACCAATACGCCGGAAGAAAAAGAACGCGCCGGGCAACTGCAAAAAATGGAAGCGCGCAAAGTCGCGCCGATGGCGGTGTTCCTCATCAGCGACGCGGCAGCAGCCGTCACCGGCCAAATCTTTGGCGTGCGTGCCAATGAAATTATGCTGTTCAGCCAGCCGCGTCCGATCCGCTCGGTGCATCACACGCCGGAGTGGACGCCCGAAGCGATTGCGAAAGTGGCGTTGCCCGCGATGGAGAAGCAGTTTTATCCGCTGGATCGGTCGCCGGATGTGGTTAGTTGGGATCCGATTTAACGAATTGCTCCCGAATTTGAGACAAAGGCCGTAACCATTTTGAGTTGGTCACGATCGTGAGGTTCCGGGCTCACACGTGGTACGTTGAGGCCAATTTCTCCTAGTGTTTTGTGGTGAAGCGAATAATGCAGTTTTTTATGAGGCAGACGCATGCAAAGCCCGGAAGACTACAAGCTCAAGATGCAGGTAGAACTGACGGTCATCGACAACCTCGGGTTGAAGATGTACGCCTCCCTACCGCCCGTGTTGTCAGAATTAATAGCGAATGCGTGGGATGCCGACGCGACAGTCGTTCGCGTTTCTATCCCCTTGGACGATATCAGTGAGACGTCGGTAATAGAGGTGTTCGATAACGGCGAAGGCATGATATTCGAAGATATTAATTCTACTTATCTACGAATTGGCAGAAATCGTCGTGAAGACGGCGGACAAGTATCGTCTAAGTTTGCGCGACGTGTTATGGGAAGAAAGGGCATAGGAAAGCTATCGGCGTTTGGGGTTGCCACTAATGTCGACGTTGAAACTGTCCGAAGCAATGTCGAGACTGTGTTTCACCTTGACTTAAGAGATATACGCGGCACTCCGCCGGGCGTTGATTACGAACCAAAATTTGAGGTCTCCGAAATTCAGGGGAAGGCTAACGGCACAACCGTCCGGCTGTTCAACTTATCTCGAAAAAATCGAATCGCCCTGTCAAATATTCGACGAAAGTTGGCGCGTCGATTCGCATGCATCAACGCCGATTTTCGAATCTTCGTCAATGGTGGGGAGATTACTGCTGAAGAGCGTGATTTAAAGGCAGCGTGCGAGTACACGTGGGATATTGATGAACTACTTGCGCCAAATTTCCCTTTTAAGGTAACTGGATGGATTGGCACAACAATAGAGCCAGTAGATGCTGAAATTGGGGCTGGAATAGTTATTTTGGCGCGAAATAAGCTGGTTCAAGAACCCACGCATTTTGAAGTGCCGGCAAGTGGCTGGAACAACATGGCAAATCCATATATGGTTGGAGAATTAAATGCGGATTTTCTCGATGAAAACGAAGACTTGATTATTTCAAATCGATCTTCTGTTATTTGGGACTGCATTGAAGGCCAAGCACTAAAAGACTGGGGGCAGCGCAAATTGCGAAGCATTGCTGCCGATTGGGGGCAACGTCGGCAAGCAAAAAAAGAGAAAGATGCACTTAGCGAACCTGAGCTTGGCGCATGGTTCGAAAAGCTAAGGCCTACCGAAAAGAGTGTCGCCAGAAAGATAATCCACGCTATTACGGCGGACAGCTCGTTACCCGCAAGCCGCGTAAGTGAATTGGTTGGATTTATGAAGGAGTCGTTTTACTACCAGTCTTTCCGAGAGATTGTGGATCAAATCGGCAGTACTCCTAATGAATCCGATTCGCGGCTAATTAACTTGTTTGAAGAATGGTCTCTAATAGAAGCTCGTGAAGTATTGCGAATTGCAGAAGGCCAGCTCGCAGCTATAGATAAGCTCGAACAGTACGTCGCAAATAACGCCAGAGAAGTGCCTGAAATTCACAATTTTCTAGCCAAATACCCTTGGATTTTGGATCCAAGTTGGACAATTGCTCATGAAGAAGCCTTTTACAGCAAACTCCTGCGAAATGAATTTCCAGACCAAAAACTCGATGAGAAGAATCGGAGAATAGACTTTGTTTGTTTGGGCACGGGGGATACGCTGCATGTGGTCGAGCTCAAACGTCCGAAATACAAGATTGACGTGGATGCACTCAATCAACTTGAGGACTATGTCGCCTTTATAAGACAACGGTTGGGGAACGCGCCGAATGGAAGATCCTATCAAGACGCGGCTGGTTACGTTATAGGTGAAGAAATTGAAGACAATTACCGAGTGCAAGAAAAGATAAAAACGTTGTGGGGAAATCGCATGTACGTAAAAAAGTACGCTGACTTGTTAAGCATGGCGCGGCGCCTACATAGCGAATTTGAAGACAAGCTCAGAACTCTATCCTGATCGTTGGCCCCACTGCAGACATGCATATTTCTGAGAATTTTATTTTCTAGCTCCTCCGTGCAAATCACCCAAATTCACGCCGAAGTCGAATACATCAAGCCCCCGCGTGCATCCGACGCCTACGCCGGTGCGGAAAGCCTGACCTACGTACGCTGCCGTGTGACGACCGACGAGGGCCTTACCGGCGACGGTGTCACCGGCCGCTTTCTGGCCGATCAGGTGGCGCATTTGCTCAACAACGGCTTCGCCGACACGCTGAAGGGCCTTAAAGGAACTAGTGCGCTGGATATCGAAGCCCTCACCGCTCAGCTTGCCAAAAAATTCAATCCGCGCCAGTCGACCGGTGTGTTTGTATCCGCAATGTCGGCGCTCGACTTGGCGCTGTGGGACATCAAGGGCAAGGCGTTGGGCCAGCCAGTGGCGCGGCTGATCGGCGGCGCGCGCAATGCGGTGCCGGCGTATGCGACGGTGGGGCTGCCGGCTTATTCGGAAGCGGAACTGGTCAACGCCTGCCAAAAGGCGCTGGCCGAAGGCTTTCAGGGCGCGAAAATTCTGGTGGGCGCGGGCCGCAGCATCGCGGAGGATGCGCAGCGTATTCGCGCGGTGCGTGCGGCAATCGGCAACGCGCCGTTGATGCTGGACGCGAATTGCGCGTACACCGTCGCGGAGGCGAAGCGGCTGGCGGAGCAGGTGGCCGATTGCGATATCGCGTTTTTCGAGGAGCCGCTGCGCGGCAATGATATTCCGTCGCTGGCCGAGCTGCGCCGTGCCACGCGCATTCCGCTGGCGTCTGGGCAAATGATTCAGTCGGTAACGTGGTTTCGCGATGTGCTGGCGGCGGGCGCGCTGGATATTCTGCAGCCCAACGCGGCGTTCTGCGGCGGCATCAGCGCAATGCTGCGCATCCTCGCGCTGGCGGAAGCGCATGGCGTACCGGTCACCGGCGCGGGTGGTTTTGAATCAGCCAATCTGCCGGTGATGGCCGGTCACGCCCACGGCGGCATGCTGGAGGTGCACGGCGCGCATGTGGCGATCAAGGCGCGCTTTGCCACGCATCCTGAGTTCAGGGACGGCAAGCTGCACGTGCCCGATGTGCCGGGGCTGGGGTATTCGCTGAAGGATTGATCGCTGGCGGCGCGCTGCGTCAGCGCCTGCGCAGGAACACGCACGCCACGGTAACCGCAGCCAGTTGCACCACGATAAAGCCCGCTACGTCAGCAGGTTGTATGCCCGCAAAGGTGTTGCTGAACGCGCGCGCAATGGTCACCGCCGGATTGGAAAAAAACGTACTGGCGGTAAACCAGTAACCGGCAGTGACGATCAACGCCACCATCAGCGGCACTTTCTCGGCGGCGTTGCGTAGCCCGAGGTGGATGGTGGCGAGCAGCACGCCAGTGGCGAGAAACTCGGAAATCCATTGCGGCACGCCGCTGCGCACCTTGGCGGAAAACTGCATCACCGGCAGGTCGAACATCAGATGTGTGATCCACACGCCGATCACACCGCCGGCAATTTGCGCGGCGATGTAGGCCAGACACAGCGCCGCCGGCAATTCGCCGCTACGCCAGAAGGTC
>SYEN01000201.1 GCA_005800795.1 Burkholderiales bacterium
ACATCGAAGTCGAAGGCAACACCGCCATCGTCAAAGGCGTGGATCATCTGGATGGCGCGACAGTGATGGCCACTGATTTGCGTGCGTCGGCAAGCCTGGTGATCGCCGGGCTAGTGGCGCGCGGCACCACCATCGTTGACCGCATTTATCACCTTGATCGCGGCTATGAAGCCATTGAGGAAAAGCTGTCGCGGCTTGGTGCGCGGATCAAGCGAGTGAGTTAAGAGTCTGCAGGTCTTAGTGGTGCGGACATTCCATAAGTAATTGTTTTAATTGATATTTTTATCAAGGACGTGCCATGCAGGTTTTCGACCCCACGGCCCCCGTCGCCGGCGCTACGCAAAACCTGCGGCGCACGGTGGGCGATCTTCGCGGCAAGGTGATCGGCTTTATCGATAACACCAAACCCAATTTCAATCTGCTGGTGGATGACCTCGCCGTGCTCTTGGCCGAGCGTTACGGCGTGAAATCCGTCATCAAGCAAGTCAAGCGCAGCGTGGCGACACCGGCCGCGGCGAACGTGCTGGATGACCTGGCCACGCAATGCGATCTGGTGATCACTGGCTCCGGCGATTGAGGTTCCTGCACGTCGTGGAGTATCCACGACAGCGTAGAAATCGCCAAACGCGGGGCGGCGGCGATGACCGTGGTGTCGAATGCCTTCATCGGCTTGGGCAAGGCGCAGGCACGCGCGTTGGGGCATGCCGCGTTGCCGCTGGCGGTGATTCCGCATCCGTTCGGCAGCCGTTCGCGCGACGAGGTGCGTGCGCTGGCCGAGCAATGCGTGGCTGAGATCGCGCGGCTGGCGGCGGAAAAATGAGTGCCAATTGCAGAGAAAATGTACATCACACCGTTCGTCCTGAGCCTGTCGAAGGGCGGCATGCCAAGAGGGCTTCGACAAGCACAGCCCGGACGGATTATTTTGGATGCTTCGCATGAATAGTTCCCTAACCCGAGCCGCGCTGGTCGAAGCGCCCGATGACCTCGATGAACTGATCGAATTTTTTCACGCACGCCGCTGGAGCGACGGCCTGCCCATCGTGCCGCCCACGCGCGAACGCGTCGCGCGCATGTTGTCAGGCACCACGAAAAAGCCCGATGACGTCATCGCCAAAATCGCCCCCGGTTTCGGCGAGGCCACGGTGGAGCGCATCGCCATCAACGCGGTGATGGCGGGCTGCCGCGTGGATTATCTGCCGCTGCTGATCGCGGCATCACAAGCGATGAGCGATCCGCAATTCAATTTGCAGGGCATACAGGCCACCACCAACCCGGTGGCGGTGTGGTTGTTGGTGAATGGCCCGATTGCGGAACAACTGGGCGTGAACGGCGGCATGAATTGCCTCGGGCAGGGCACGGTGGCGAATGCCACGCTGGGCCGCGCGCTGCGGCTCATCATGCAAAACATCGGCGGCGCGCTGCCCGGCGACATGGATCGCGCCACCCACGGCCAGCCCGGCAAGTTTTCATTCTGCTGCGCTGAAAACGAAGCGCAAAGCCCGTGGGAAGCGTTGCACATCGAGCGCGGTTTCACCCGCGAGCAAAGCACTGTTACAGTGATTGCGGCGGCGGGTACGCACAACCTCAACACGCATGCCGACAACGCCGATGAACTCATCAAGGTCATCGCCGACACCATGGCATTCCCGGCCAGCAACGATTACTGGATCGGCGGTGAGCCGTGGCTGGTGCTTGGGCCGCAGCACGCCGCGATACTTGCGGCGGGCGGGTTGGGTAAGTTTGATGTGAAGCGCAGACTGTGGGAGGAATCGAAACTTTCCGCAGGGCGTTTGTGTGCGAAGGAATTGTCGCGCACACAATCCGCGCGAGGTGCGGCTTTGGGGACGATTACGAGCGAGACTATGTTGACGGTGGCGCAGAAGGCGGAGGATATTGGGATTGTAGTGGCGGGTGGGCCGGGGACGCATACGGTTTATGTGGCGAGCTTTGGGGATGCTAGGGCAGTGACGAAAGTGATCGGTTTGGTTTAGGTGTAGAGTTTGAGGTCAGGTGAAAGATGCGCAAGGGGCCACGGTGCAGGGCAGTAATCTACAGAAAACAATAACCTCGTAAACAATGCCGAGCTACCGCTGGCGTTGCCAAGTTTGCGATCTAACGAACGCGCCGGAACTGGAAGCGTGCAGCCAGTGTGCGTGTCCGGCGGTGGTTAGCGGTGAGGAAATTGTCTTTAGAAAGAAAAGGTTTGATGCAGAAGTTTCGAACCGAATGGCGCATGTGCCGCCTACTGAAGCTGAACTAAAAAATTCGGGCATTCGTGTTCTCCCTGTTAGTCACAAACCCGCGCTTGTTACAGAGTTTTTCGAATCGATCAGTTTGGTCATTGTCGGACTTCACTTTTCATGGAATTTCTTACGAAACGAGCAAGCAGTCTTTCCCATAACCGAACATGGGCCGTACATCGAAATTTCAGGCATGTTCTCTTCGCTACTCGCTTCTTTGTCTATGTTCGTTGTCGCTTGTGAGGGAGTAATTCTCGCGGCAAGTGTGATAGATCAACGTTCCTGCAGACCCAATTACAGGTTTTGGAGTCGGCGCATTTTGGCTGCGTGCCTTACGCTAGCAGCAGTAGCGATATTAGTCGGATGGATGTTCGAGACCATTCGAATACGCCACTAAGTATCTCGTAGAGATCGTATTGGCGCGCAACTTGAGAATGGCGGGATACGCTACGCTCCTCCCGCCCTACAACGGGCGACGTACGGTAAAATCCTGTTTTAATTGAGTCTTTTCCCGCCGTGATTACGATTGCCCTGTCGAAGGGCCGCATTTTTGATGAGACCTTGCCGTTACTTAACGCGGCGGGGATTACTACGTCTGAAGACCCGGATAAATCGCGCAAGCTGATTTTGGGCACCAACAAACGGGATGTGCGCTTGCTGATTGTGCGCGCGTCTGACGTGCCGACGTATGTGCAATACGGCGGCGCGGATATGGGCGTTGCCGGCAAGGATGTGCTGGATGAGCAGGGCGGGATCGGTTTGTATCAGCCGCTGGATTTGCGAATTGCGCGTTGCCGCATGATGGTGGCGGTGCGCGAGGGCTTTGATTACGCGGGCGCGGTGAAGCAGGGCGCGCGGTTGAAGGTTGCCACCAAGTATGTGCAGACGGCGCGCGAGCACTTCGCGGCCAAGGGTGTGCATGTCGATCTGATCAAGCTCTACGGCTCGATGGAGCTGGCACCGCTGGTTGGGTTGGCGGACGCGATTGTCGATCTGGTCTCGACCGGCGGCACGCTGAAGGCGAATCATCTGGTGGCGGTGGAGGAAATCGCGCAGATCAGTTCGCGGCTGATTATGAATCCGGTGTCGCTGAAGTTAAAGCGCAAGACCTTGCAGCCGATACTGGATGCGTTTTCCAAGGCTGTCGCGTAACTACGGACTAGAACCCTCATGCGGCGGCTTTCCACCAGCGATGCGGATTTTGACGCGCGGCTTGCCGCGCTGCTGGCGTTCGAGTCGGCGCAGGATCCCCAGGTTGATGCCACCGTCGCGGCGATACTCGCCGCTGTGAAGGCGCGCGGCGACGCGGCCGTGCTGGAATACACGCAGCGCTTTGACCGTGTATCCGCTAAAACGCTGAGCGAGCTTGAGATTCCGAAGGCTGAGCTGGATGCCGCGCTGCGTTCATTGCCCGCGGCGCAACGCGATGCACTGGCTGCCGCGGCCAAACGTGTGCGCGAGTTCCACGAAAAACAATCAATAAAAACAAATACTTACGTTGATTCCGAGGGCAACGAGCTGGGCCAGCAAGTTACGCCGCTCGACCGCGCAGGCATTTACGTGCCGGGTGGCAAGGCGGCGTACCCCTCGACGGTAATCATGAACGCCACGCCGGCGAAGGTGGCGGGCGTGCGCGAAATCATCATGGTCGTGCCCACCCCCGGCGGCGAAAAAAACGCGATGGTGCTGGCGGCGGCGGCGCTCACAGGTGTGGATCGCGTGTTTGCCATC
>SYEN01000202.1 GCA_005800795.1 Burkholderiales bacterium
CAGGAAAATGTCGACCGCATGATCAAGCTCGCTGATCTCAAGGACGACGATGTTGTGATCGACCTCGGCTCCGGCGATGGCCGCATCGTGCTCACCGCCGCGCGCGCCAACAGCAAACTCAAAGGCTGGGGCGTGGACATCGACGAAAAGCTCGTCGCGCAATCCAACGCTGAAGCCAAAAAACTTGGCCTTGCCGACCGCGTGCAGTTTTACCAGCGCGACGTGTTCGACACCGACATCAGCGGCGCCTCGGTCATAACCATGTGGATGTGGCCCGAAATGCAGCGCATGCTGCGCACCAAAATACTCAACGAAGCCAAGCCCGGAACGCGCGTGCTGACGCCGATCTGGGGCATGGGTGACACATGGAAACCCGATCGCGTCGATACCCACGACAATACCGCGGTGCACCTGTGGGTGGTGCCGGCGCGTGTCGAAGGTTTCTGGAACTGGGAACTGCCGGTGGAAGGCGGCAAATTCAGCTACGCCGCCGTGCTCGAACAACAACTGCAAAAAGCCGAGGGCGTAGTGCGTGTCGGCAGCCGCCGCGGCGTGCTCGACAAATTGAATTTGAACGGCGCCAACATCGATTTCACCCTGGCCATGACCATCGGCGCCAATGGCCTCGTCACCCACTTTTTCAGCGGCAAAGTCGACGGCAATACCATCACTGGCACCGTACGCCTGCAACGCATCGTTAAAGAAGAAACCTTTACCACCGAAGTACCGTGGCGCGCCACGCGTGCGGCCAGCAGCGCGTATTTCGCGCAGACCGGGGCGCAGCCTGCGCAGGCTATGGAGCCGGCGAAGCCGGTGGCTAAGAAGCCGTAAGCGCAATGCTTACCAGCCTGTACACTCGTCTAAAGGGATATTAGAAACTCGGTGATGAGACCGAGATCGCAACAAGCAGCGTATGCGCTGTTACTGGTGCTAGAGGCATTCGTGATTAAAAAGTAGGTTGGCGTCACGAAAGATTCTCAGGGTTTGCGAACACTTTCCGAAATGTAATTGCTTGTAACAGTTTTAATCAAGTTCTTGGATTATCCTAACCCTCCTCTGGGAATCCGTACAATACCTGTGGGTTGTGCACCAATATCCGGCTTCGCAAGGCAGCATCCGGCGCCCACTCGCTCAACAGATCAAATAACAACGCATCGTCCGGATGTGTTTTCGGACTTGGATGCGGCCAATCGCTGCCCCACACACAGCGCTCCGGCGCAGCACTGACCAGCGCCTGCGCCACCCGCGTGGCGCCGGCGTAAGTCGGCGGTCCGACATGGGTATTCATATAAGCGCCGGAGACCTTGACCCACGCACGGCCACTATCGAGCATGCCAAGAATCATGGCGTGCGACGGGTGCCGGACGCCTTCCTCAATGGTCGTATGGCCGAGGTGGTCGAACACGACTTGTGTAGGTAAACGCCGCAGCATGCCAGCATGTTCGACGATCTTGTCGCACGGCATGTTGAGCTAAATGTGCCAGCCGTATTCCGCAATGCGTTGGGCAAGCGGCTCGATCATGTCGATCGATACCACCGCCGTCTGCGGATCGCCTACAGTGAAGCGAATCCCGCAAATGCCTGCTTCGTTGAGTTGTTTGAGTTCGGCGTCGCTCACCGTAGGCCGCAACACGCCCACGCCGCGCGCGTTGTTGATGCCGAATTCCCTGATCGCGTCGGTGGTCACCGTGTTGTCGGTGCCGTAACAACGTGGCGTGACGATTACCACGCGTTCAAGGCCGATACGCTTTTGCAGCAGTCGATAGTCAGCCACGATGCTGTTTGGCACCAGATGCCCTGTATGGGCATAACGCGGATCATAGATATGAATATGGCCATCGACGGTCTTCACAGGCACGACCTACTTTGGCGCTGCGCAGCCGGTTGAGTGGGGGAAGGCTTACGTGACGCCTCGCATGACGGTATCCCAGAACGCGTTATTCGACTTTGATCCCTGCCGCCTTGACCAGCTTTTCGTAGCGCGTGAACTCCTGCTTGACATAGGCTGCAAGCTCCGAAGGCGAACCGGCAATCACATCCACACCCTGCGCGCCCATGCGTTCAACAATTTCGGGCAGGCGCAACACTTTCACGACTTCGCCGGCGAGTTTATTGACCACTGCGGGCGGTGTTGCCGCCGGCACGAACAGCGCGTGCCACGCGGCATTATCAAAGCCGGGTAATGCGGCCTCATGCAACGACGGCAAATCAGGGGCGATGCGCGCGCGCTGTAGCGTAGTCACGCCAAGCCCGCGCAAACGCCCGCTGCGTACGTGTGGCAAGGTGCTGGGCGTGGTGCCGAAATACATGGTGATCTGGCCTGCGATCAAGTCTGTAACCGCCGCACCGCCGCCCTTGTACGGCACATGCACGATATCGACGCCTGCCATGACGCGAAACAACTCGCCCGACAAATGATTGGAACTGCCAATTCCCGCTGAAGCAAAGGTGAGCTCACCCTTGCGCGCCTTCGCCAGCGCAATCAATTCCTTCGCACTACGCGCCGGCAGCGAGGGATGCACCGCGAGTATGTTCGGCGCGGTGGTGGTATGTGTCACCGGTGCGAAATCCCTGAGCAGGTCGTACGGCAGCTTCTTAAACAAAAACGTGTTCACCACGTTCGGCAAACCGCCCACCAGCACGGTGTAGCCGTCGGGCGCGGCGCGCGCCGCCAGTTCCGAGCCGATGTTGGTGCCGCCACCGGGCCGGTTTTCAACAATCACCTGCTGGCCAATGGTTTCCGACAACTTGGTGGCCATCACGCGCGACACAAAATCCACACCGCCCCCCGGTACATAAGGCGCGATGAAGCGGATGGGGCGCGTGGGGTATTGTTGAGCCTGTGTGCTGCCCGCGCCTGCCGATATCAATGTCAATGCAGCGGCCAAAATGCAGGGAAAATGTAAGTATCTGTTTTTATTCATTTTTCACTGATTGAACGTCTGCATGACCCAGTTCGCCACCCCCGCCAGCGTGCCATCCTGATCCGGCGCGCCCATGAGCTGCACACCCACCGGCAAACCCTGCGACTGCAACAGCGGCAGACTGAAGGCCGGCACGCCCAGCCACGAGCCGTATACCAAAAACGTGCGGCTGCCGGTGTATTCCAACCCTTTGATCGCCGGACCCGACGCTGCAAGCGTAACGTAACCGTCCGCGCCATCGAGTGTTTCCTGCCACAGCCGCCGCATGGCCGCGCGTGTGTCGATCAGGCGTTCGTAGTCGGGCGGTGTCATTTCGTTCGCGCGCTTCACCAGGCCATGCAGGCGTTCGCCGATCTGCCTGCCAAAGCGCGCAATGTAATCTTCAAACGGCCAGCGCAATTCATAGGCAACGATGTCGAGCGCCCCGTCCACGTCGGCCATCAACAGATTTTCCAATGCGGCGATGCGCGGCTCGGTGTCGCGGCTGGCGATTTCAACACCGTTGGCGGCCAGCCCTTTGATCACCGATTCAAACTGCGCTTCGGTATCCTTGTCGATTTCGCTCCAGCCGCGCGTGTAAAGGCGGATCAGCTTGCGCGGCTTCCTCGCCGCGGGCGATTGGCCGCCTGCACCCTGCAAAAAACGCCGCCCCGGACTGCCGATACCGAGCGAAATCTGCGACGCTACGCGCCACACATCACCGAGTGTCGCGCCGATCACGCCCAGATGATCGGCGGTGGCCGACAGCGGATGCACACCAGCCATGTGCAACTGGCCATGGCTGGGTTTATAGCCCACCGCGCCACAGTACGACGCCGGGCGCAAAGTGGAAGCCTGTGTCTGCGTGCCCAGCCCTACCGGCGCCATGCCCGCACCCACTGCCGCCGCCGTGCCGCTGGACGAGCCGCCAGGCGTGCGCGTGGCATCGAACGGGTTGGTGGTCGGCCCGGAATAACCAATCGCAAATTCCGTAGTAACGGTTTTACCGAAAATCACGGCGCCGCCCTTGCGCAGCGCAGCCACGCAAGCAGCGTCCTGCCCTGATTGCCATCCCTTGAACGCGGGACTGTTCATTTGCGTGGGCATGCTGGCAGTGGCGATGATGTCCTTGATCGCCACCGGGCAGCCATCCACCATCGACAGCGGCTTGCCCGCCTTGTAACGCTTGCCCGCAGCATCAGCAGCCTTGCGCGCGCCGTCGATGTCCAGCGTGACGAAGGCCTTTACAGTTTTATCGCGCTGGTTGATCACATCAAGACAGCGCTCGAGAAAATCCCTTGGTGTGTCACGGCCCGACTGAAAATCCGCAACGCTGCCGTCGAAGGAAACGATATTGGGGTTGTGCCAGCTTTGCATGCTACGATCCTCGTGCAGTCAAATGTTGTTAACCTGCAATTTGGAGAGGAAACCATGTCCACTCGGCAGCTTTATACCATTGCCGCGTTTGCGATGTTACCCGCGGCAGCCGCGGCACAAAACCCCACCAGCGGTCCGGTGCCGCCGTACCCCGGCAAAGCCATCCGTCTGATCGTGCCGTTTCCGCCCGGCGGCAGCACGGATTTGATGGGGCGCGTGCTCGGTGCGAAATTGGGCGAGGCCTTTAACCAGCAGGTCATCATCGAAAACCGCAGCGGCGCCAGCGGCATGATCGGCAACGAGCTGGTGGCACGCGCCGCGCCTGACGGCCACACGCTGACCATGGGCACCATCGGCGCGATGTCGGTGGTGACGTCGTTGTACAAAGCAGTGCCTTACGATTCCACCCGCGATTTTGCGCCAGTGACTTTGACCGGCAATGTCGAGAACCTGCTGGTGGTGCACCCTTCCGTACCGGTGCACGGTGTGAAGGATTTGATCGCGCTGGCGGCAGGCAAGCCGGGGATGCTGATTTTCGCCTCCAGCGGCACCGGCAACGCGCCGCATCTGGCGGGCGAGCTGTTCAATCAAATGGCGAAAGTGAAGATGGTGCATCTGCCGTACAAGGGCGGCGGCCCGGCGATGATCGATCTGGTGGCGGGTCAGGTGTCGCTGTCGTTCGCCAGCATGCCCTCGTCGCTGCCATTTGCAAAAAGCGGCAAGCTGCGCGCCATTGCCGTGGGCGGCGCGAAGCGCTCACCCGCCGCACCGGAGATACCCACGGTCGCCGAAAACGGCTTGCCCGGCTTTGAGGTCACCGATTGGCAGGGACTGCTCGCGCCGGCGAAAACCCCGGCAGCCATTGTCGAGCGGCTTAACCGCGAGGTCATCCGCGTACTGAATGAACGCGAGGTGAGGGAACGGCTCTCGAACGCCGGTCTGCAGGTGGCCACCAATACGCCGAATCAATTCGCTGACTTCATCCGGGCTGAAATCGACAAATGGGGCAAAGTCATACGCACGGCGGGCATCAAACCCGAATGACCAACGCTTGATAACCGGCGCCCGTCAAACAAAAACCTGCTGCCGCTGATGATGCCAGTCACACCGTCACACAGGAGATTTCCATGAGTGCCACCTTGTTTCACTTCTCGTTTGCCGTCAGCGATCTCGACCAGGCACGCCGCTATTACGGAGAAATTCTGCAGCGTGCCCTACCCCGCCGCCCTAACATCCCCACTCAAAATCTCAAACTCCGCCTTAGGCAATTTCTCCATTATCCAAAGCTGTTCCAGCAGGCGCTTCGAGCCACGTTCACCGAGCACCGGCTCGGCCAGCTCCATGAATTTGGCGTTGAGTTCCGTATCGGTGAGGGGCAATTCCGGATCACCCTTGCGGTACGGTTGAAAGTACGACAGCTTGCGGCCATCGGTGGTTTCGATATCCACCTGTGAAGCACGCTGGTTGGGGTAGCCTTTTGAAAATACCGGATCGGCGACACAGACGATTTTTTTCATCAGCTCGCGTACAGCGCGGTCATTCATACGTTCGGTTGAGAAGGCGTTGAGCCGCACGCTGCCATGCACCACCGCGTGCGCCACGGTGTATTGCAGGCTGAACTTGGCCTGATATTCGCCTTCGGGCGTGGCGTTGTCGATGATGTCGAGCCCGGCCTTGTAAGTGGCAAGGCGGATTTCCTTGATATCGGCGGGCTTTAGTTTGTGCTGTTCGACGAGATGCAGCACGCCGTCGATCGACGGGAAGTTGTGGCCGCAGCAGCCATGGTTTTTGAAGGTCATCACATTGATGTGGTAATCGCTGCCCAGGTCTTTCGTCACCTTGGCGAAATCGGGATTCACGCTCATGGCTTGGGCAAAACCCTTCTTACCTTCGATAATGTCCAGCGCGCCGGTGACTCCCTTCGATGCCGCCATCGCCGCCAGTACGCCCGCATCGGCCGCATGGCCGCCGTGCAAAGGCTTGCTCATCGCCTGCGACAAAAACGCCTGTTGCAGGCCGGCGGCGAAAGTACCTACGGTCGCCAGCGCGTGCATAAACTGCTCGTGATTTACGCGCAAGGCGGTGGCCGCCGAGGCGGCCGCGCCGAAGCTGCCGACAGTACCGGTGGTGTGCCAAAAATTATAGTGCGAAGGCATCACCGCTTCGCCGATGCGGGTGGAGGTTTCGTAACCCACGATCACCGCGCGCAAAAATTGCTCCCCGGTGGCGCCGCTGCCCTGGGCGGTTGCAAGTGCCGCTGAAATCGTCGGACTGCCGGGGTGATAGCCGGAATCGCGATGAATGTCGTCGAACTCCACCGAGTGCGAAGCCGCGCCATTGATCAACGCGGCCGTGCGTACGGTTGCGCGCCGTCCGCGTGCGAGGCGCGCCTTGCCGCGATCGAGATCATCGGCGAACGCCTGCTCAAGCAGCGTGGCTGGCGCGATGATGCTGCCCGGCAACAGCGCTGCATACCAGTCGATCACCGCGCGCTTGGCATGGTGGATCACTCCGGCGGGGAGTTTGGCGGTCTGTTCTTTGATCGCGTAATCGGCGAGTTGCTGCATCAGCATGGAGGTCTCCTATAAGTGTGGCGCGATGATAGCAGGCGGGGTGTGACTCGCAAGAGCATGACGTCGCTCGCTGTTTGTAAATATCTGTTTTAATTGACTATTTTTTGCTATGGTGAAGTAAGCTGAAACTCGCCAGCCGCTTCCGCCTCCAGCCGCAACAGCGCCGCCTTGCGATCAAGCCCGCCTGCGTAACCGGTGAGATCGCCCGCCGCGCCGATCACACGGTGACACGGAATCACAATCGAAATCGGATTGCGGCCATTGGCCGCGCCCACTGCGCGCGATGCCGTAGGCTTGCCGATGCGTGCGGCGAGCGTGCCGTAGTTCGTGGTCGTGCCATGCGGAATTTCCTGCAACGCACGCCATACGCGGCGTTGGAATGGCGTGCCAGCAGGCTCAACTTTCAACGTGAACACCTGCCGTTTGCAGGCAAAATATTCGGCCAGCTGCGTGCGAGCTGACACGATGTACTTCGCGTCCGGCTGATAAATCCACTCGGATGCAATCGCCGGAAAATACTTTTCGCCCGAAAAATGCACCCCCGTCAGCGCCGAGCCGCTCGCCACCAGCAGAATGCGTCCGAGCGGGCTGTCCCAGTAGTCGTAATATTCCACTGCAACCTCGCTCACAGTGCCGCGCCGGGTTTACGCGGCGGTGCTTTCTCGCGTGCGCCCGCCGCGCGCAGCATTTCGCTGATCGCGCGCTGGCCGCGTTGTTCGGCGTGCGCCAGCGGTGTCACGCCTTGCGCGTCGGGCAAATTAACGTTCGCACCATGTGCAATCAACAGTTTGATGATCTCCGCGTGGCGCGCGCCACCATCGCCGAGAATCACCGCCTCCAGCAGCGCGGTCCAGCCCAGATTGTTGACATGATTCACATCGATGGCCGAACCCAGCAGCACGCGCACGGTTTCCACGTGGCCGTAGTGGCACGCAGGAATCAACGCCGTGCCGCCATAGCGGTTCGTGCTTTTGAGGTTCGCACCGGCGGCCAGCGTGGCACGCACGATCTCGGTGTGCCCGCGCGCGCCCGCCAGCAGGAACGCGCTGTCGCGGATGTCATCCTGCGCGTTGACATCGGCGCCGCGCGCGATCAATAACCGTGCGGCCTCGGTGTGCCCGCGTTGCGTGGCGGCGAGCACCGCATTGCGGCCCCGCGCATCACGCACGTTCACCGGCGCGCCGGCATCCAGCAGCTTTTGGATGTCGGCGACGTTGCCCCGTTCCGCCGAGGCGATCAGGGCTGTTCCTTGCTTGGCATCCGGTGCCGCTGCAAACGCCGGCAGCACCACGAACAACAGCAACCAGGCCAGCCCATGCCTTCTCACGCCGGCGGCCCCGCATCGGTTAGCGCATCGCCGTAGACCATCCGCGCGATACGCGCCTTGGCCGCTGCGGCTTCGCACAGACGGCAAGGCCGCGACGTCGATACCAGCACACAGCCCGCGAGATCCGTGCTGCCCAGGCGGCGAAGCGCATCGCGTAATGCCTTGCGCTCCGCGTGAGCCTGCGGATTGCCGGCTGTAATTACGCGGCTGGGCGCCCCGCCCACAATCACATCGCCACGCAGCACCACTGCACCATACGGTTGATCGCCCGCGCGCACGGCTTCGTCACGCATTTGCCGAGCGCGTTGCATGGCCTGTTGCATGGCGTCTTGCCATGTCTGTGCGGCCCGCGCCAGCGGGGTCAACAACATCAGGGGCAGGGCCAACCATCGGCGGCGTGTGGGCATGGGCGCTTTCATAGATCGTATCGTAGGCCAAACAATGCCTGCGCGCACGGGCGTGCAGCCAAACACCCCGCGCGAGTGATCCTGTATGATCTTCGGACGATGATTGCAATGACCAAACTGCAACGCTTTCACGCCGCTGTGCGCGGCGAACCGGTGGATTATCCGCCGGCGGTGGCGTGGTGCAATTTCGCCACCAACGACGTTGATGGCACCGAAAACGCGCACCGCCAATCGGTTTTTTACGATGCCGGCGATTGGGACATCTGCAAGGTGATGAACGATTATCGCCTGACGCCGCCGCCGGGCGTCGAAACCATTGTGTCGCCGGCCGACATGCTGCGTTTCACAAAGCTCTCGATGCGCGAACGCATTTTCGCCGAGCAGTTGCAATGCCTGCGCCTCATGCGCGCGCACATCGGCCCTGATGTGCCGCTGATCGACACCCTGTTTGAACCTTTTTTTTCCGTGTTGTTCGCGGTGGGGTTTTCCAAAGCGGCGTTGATACGCAGTCATCCACGCGAAGCGGCGGCAATGCTGGGCGCGGTAACTGAATCCTTCATCGATTACATCGGTGAAATTAAAAAGATACCGGTGGACGGCGTGCTCTACGCCACCAACGCCTGCATCCTGCCGCCGACTTCGCGCGGCATCAGCGACGACGAATGCCGCACCTTTCACGAACCGTACGACCGTCGCCTGCTGAATGCCATGCAGGGGCTGACACGCATCGTGCACGCGCACGGCAATCCGCTCGACCTGCGGCGCATCCTCGACTATCCCTGTGAAGTGTTGAGCTGGTCTGACCGGCTGACGGGCAACCCGTCGATTGCAACCGTGCGCGCAATGACCGGCAAATGTCTGATGGGTGGGCTGGACGAATCGAAGCTGCACGAGCGTGCGCTGCCGGAGATTCGCGCTGAAGTCGCCGATGCCTTGACGCAAGCCGGGGGCGCGCACAATTTTATTCTTTCGCCGGGGTGTAATGTGGCGGCGGGGATTACGTCGCGCGCGTTGCATGCGTTTCGCGATGCGGCAAGGTTGGCAAAAAGTTGAATACCAACCTCGTCGTTCCCGCGAAGGCGGGAACCTGTAAGCCTGTCACACATGGCACTGTGTTATGGATTCCCGCTTTCGCGGGAACGACAGGGATAGATTTCGACTTCCGTCAAACTGTATTCGTGTGTAAACAGCACCCCGCCACATGACAACTTCCGCCCCCGCCCCCATCGCCCGAGGCGGCAAAGCCGTCTACGGCGCCCCGCTCGGCATCCTCATGCTCGAGGCG
>SYEN01000203.1 GCA_005800795.1 Burkholderiales bacterium
CGAACCTCACGCCATCAAACGACGGCCGAAACCTTACAAACTATTGACCGTGCCGCGACACATCGCTCGCGAACAGATACGGCAAAAACGTGCGGCTTATGCTTAAGGTAGTGCCATGAGGGTCAGGCTCGATTTAAATGCTAAAGCCCAAATGCCCCGCCGCGCCCGCATCCACCTTGATGGCATCCCCCTACACATCGTCCAGCGCGGCCACAACCGCGAACCGTGTTTTTTCGCCGAGGACGATTATTCGAGTTATCTGCACTGGCTGAACGAAGCGCTGGCGGAGACGGAATGCGCGCTGCACGCCTATGTGTTGATGACCAACCAACCATGTGGGCACGTCCGCGTGGGCGGCCTCGAGTCAGGCCGGATGATCGGGTGGACGAAGGGCGGGGGCGGCTGCCGTCTTGCTTAGGACGTCATTTGTAAATATATGTTTTTATTGATATATTTTCTCCGCTTTTCGCGCAGATGACCGCATAGTGGCATCCAACCGGCTGTGCGGCGCGCGGCGCACGGGTACTTCGCCAAGCGCTCCACTCTGTGCCATAGTCTCGAAATCCGACACGCCAAACCATCCACTATCTGCACTATCCGTCCGGTCTGATAAGTCCGACAGAATATCCACTCACCATCCACGCCATCTACTCAAGGGGAAACGCCATGTACGATCTCGTCATTCGCAACGGCACTATTGTCGACGGTACCGGTCTGCCGCGTTATCGCGCCGACGTCGCCATTCAGGGCAACCGCATCGCCGCCATCGGGCGCACGCTGCCCGAAAAAGGCAAACAGGAAATCGATGCCACCGGCCAGGTGGTGACACCGGGCTTTATCGACGGCCACACGCATATGGACGCGCAGGTGTTCTGGGATCCGATTGGTAGCTGCTCGTGCTGGCATGGCGTGACCACGGTGGTGATGGGCAACTGCGGCTTTACGCTGGCGCCGGGCAAGGAAGCTCAGCGCGACATGGTGCTCTCCAACCTTATCCGCGCGGAAGACATATCCGCCGATGCGATGGCCGCCGCCATTGACTGGAAATGGACCACCTTCCGCGACTACATGAACGTGGTCGATGCGCTGCCGAAGTCGATCAACTACGCCGCCAACATTGGGCACTCGGCGCTGCGTACCTACGTGATGAATGAGCGTGCGTTCGATGCAAAAGCGACCGCCACGAGAGATGATCTCGCGGCGATGGAGCATGAATTGATGGACGCCCTGGATGCCGGCGCAATTGGCTTTACCACCTCGCGCTCGAACGCGCATAAGCTGCCGGAGCCGGACAACCGCCCGGTCGCCTCCTACAACGCCTCGTGGGAGGAAATGGAACAACTGGTGTGCGCCATGGGCAAGACCGGCCACGGCATTTTTGAACTGGCACGCGAGCGCGATGCGCGTTCGCCCGACCCGGCGGTGCGCAAGGCCGTAAACGACCGGCTGATGGATCTGGCGGTAAAAAGCGGCGCGCCGACGACCTTTGGCATGCCCGGCGGCAGCCTGGGCGCGAAAGACGCCATCAGCATGCTTGACAACACGGCCGCGCGCGGCGGACGCATGTTCGGGCAGACGCACACACGCGGCGTGTCGCACGTGCTGTCGTTCCGCGGTCGCCTGCAGTTTGATGACCTTGCCGAATGGAAAGAAGTGCGCAGCATGCCGTTCGAGGATCAACGCGTGGCGTTCAGCGATCCGGAACGCAAAAAGCGCCTGATCGAGGCCACCAAGACCGGCGTCTACCGTACCGGCGGTGGCGAGCCGCGCAAGCCCAACTTCGACAACATGTATGTGGTGCAAAGTGCCGTGTCGAAAAACCCCACCGTGGCACAACTCGCCGCACAACGTGGCATCGAGCCGGTGGAGCTGATGATCAACCTGGCGCTGGAAACCAATTTCGATCAACTGTTCCAGCAGTTCGACACCAGCACGGTGCCCAAGAACGAAGCCGAGGCGCTGGAGACACTACGCCACCCGCGCACGGTGATGACGTTCTCCGATTCCGGCGCGCACGTAAGCCTGATCATGGATTCGTCGATCCACACGCACCTGCTCGCTTACTGGGTGCGCGAGCGCGGCGCGTTCACGCTGGAAGAAGGCGTGAAAATGATTACGCTGACGCCCGCGATTGCCTGGGGCTTTACAGATCGCGGCATCATTCGTCAGGGCGCGATAGCCGACATCAACGTGTTCAACCCCGACACCCTTGCACCGGAAGTGCCCACCATCGCCAACGACCTGCCCACCGGCGCGCGCCGCCTGAAGCAGAAGTCGAAGGGGTTGCACGCCACCATCCTCGGCGGCAAATTGACCTTCCGTAACGGCGAACACATGGGCGTATTGCCCGGCAAGCTGCTGCGCTCTACGGCGGCAGGCGTGATGTAGCCATGAGGTCGCGGCGGCAGGGTGCGTCAGATGCGCCCTGCCGCGGCGCAGTTTGGTGAACGGACTAAAAATGTCGCAACTGAATATCGTCAAAGCCGGCGCGGTTAAAACGCA
This sequence comes from Burkholderiales bacterium, assembly GCA_005800795.1. Taxonomy (GTDB): domain Bacteria; phylum Pseudomonadota; class Gammaproteobacteria; order Burkholderiales; family SG8-41; genus UBA5216. The sequence goes on from SYEN01000203.1 coordinate 2,503, forward strand.
GAATATCCGGGGGCTGCCTGCTGAAGCAGGGCAAATCGCACGCATCATCGCCACTGAACATTTCTTTTTCAATGTGGACGAAATCGCGCCGGGGCATAGCCCGCATCACTGGCATCGTCATGACCAGTACGTGCACGACGGTGTGAAGGTCGAGTACCCGCCGGAGTTCGAGGAAATTTATTACGTGCTAAGCGGCACCGGTGTGATTCAGTGGAAAACCGATTCGGGTGAAGTGAAAGAGCAAAGCGTTGGCCCTGGCGACACCATGCACATGCCGCCGGGCGTGATTGAGCATCAGTTGGTCAACAACGGCAAAGAAAATCTGCGCATCGCGGTGGTGGGTGTGCCGCCGCCCAAGCGGACGCCGGTCAAGCCGGTGTAGAGCACGCCTGTCTAACTGGTTCAGTAAGCGCGGGGAAAGCGCAAAACTTTCCTCGTCGTTCCCGCGCAGGCGGGAACCCATAAGCCGCCCCATATGGCACTGTGTTATGGATACCCGCCAACGCGGGAGTGACGCAGTTTGTTTTTTGGGTTCGCGTGATTCGGGCTACGGCGCGCCGAACTCAAACCAACCGGAACATCAACACCCCAACCACCGTAACAGCAATACCCGCCAGTTCCAGCGCGGTAATCTTTTCGCGAAAATAAAGCCACGAGATTGCCAGCGTAAACACGGCCTCAATCTGCCCCACGGCGCGTACATAAGAAGCATTCTGCAGCGCGAACGCCGAATACCAGCCGATGGAGCCGAGCGCGCTGGTGAGGCCGATAAACGTGGCGATGCCACGCAACGGCCACATCTCACGAAACACCGTGGGTTCCTTGGCCGCGAGCCACAGGCCAAGGAACACGACTTGCATTGTATTGGCCAGCACCACCGTCCAGCCCGCGCGCCACAAGAAGTGATTCTCCGGCCCCAGCGCCAGCGTCGCCGCGCGCAGGAACAAATATGAAAATGAAAACATCAGCGCGCACGCCAGCGCTACCAGCGTGGGCCGGCCAAACAACAGGTGCGACAACGCTTCGCCGCGCGTCTTAAAGAGGCCCGTACCGGTTTTGCCGAGCAGCATCAGCGTCACCCCGCACATCACGACGATGATGGCGATCCAACCCAGTGGCGACACCAGCTCGGTAAACAACACCGTGCCGACCAGTGCCGTCAGGATGAGATCGGTTTTCGTGAGCATGGTGCCGACGGCAAAATTCTTCAGGCGAAACAGATAAATCAGCAGCGCTGTGGCCACCACCTGCGCGAATGCGCCGCCAAACGTGTGCAGCACAAACGGCAGCGTGAACTCCGGCAAGCCGCGGCCCGTGTAGAGAATCGCGCCGCCCAGAAAAATCAACAAAAACGGAATGCCAAACAACGAGCGCACGTAAGTGGTGCCCATGGTCGACATGCGCTGGTTGAGCTGCTTTTGCGCAGCCGTGCGTACGGCTTGCATCAGCGCGGCGAAGATGGATAGAGGGATCCAGACCCAGGTGGCGTCCACAGGTGAGCTACGTGACGGTCGGGGTCGCGAGCGCGCTCGCCCCTAACGCAGCGCTAGGCACGCGAACGCGCGCGCTTGCGTTTGGCCCTGGCGACTGGCGCGGCCTCTCCCGCCAGCCGGCTGCGCGTACCGCCTTCCGACATGCAATGTCCGCCGCCCTGAAAAATGTCTGCCGGCGTTTTGCCCGGCGGGCCTTCGCGCTTGAGAATTTCTTTCGCGTAAGCCGCGCTGCGATCCTTCGGCTTATAGCCCAGCCGTTTGGCATTGCTGTTGTCAAACCACGAGCCTTTGTTGTCCGAGATGCCGTAGACAATTTCAAATTTCAGTTTGGGCTTTTCAATGCCGATGGTTACCAGCTGCGCCATGTCGCGCGGGCTGATCCAGATCGCCAGCCGCCGCCGGTCGATGGGTTCGCGGTTCACGTTGCCGATGCGCATGCAGAACATCTCCATGCCGTAGCGGTCGGCATACAAACTCGACAACGCCTCGTTGAACACCTTGGACACGCCATAGCGGCTGTCGGGCTTGATGTAAACGCGGTGATCCACGGTCTGCGTGATCGAATAAAACCCGACAGCGTGATTCGAGGTCGCCACCAGAAAACGCTTCACGCCATTCACCCGTGCTGCCTCCAGCGTGTTGCGAAAGCCGATGATGTTGGCGTTGAGGATCTGTTCCCACGTGTGCTCGCCCGACTGCCCGCCAAAATGCACCACCGCATCCGCGCCCTTGGTAATGCGCAGCGCGTGCTTCAAGTTGGCGATGTCGGCTTTGATGAATGTTTCGCCGGGTTTGAGGTTTTTGACCGGCTGGATGTCGGAAAGGCGCAGTTTGTATTTGCCCGCGAGTTCGGCGCGCATGAAGCTGCCGATGCGGCCGGCGGCGCCGGTGATTAGGATGGTTTTCATATTCTCAGTACTCCAAAATAGTTTGTAGGTTGGGGTGAGGCACGAACCCCAACTGGCTAGTGGACGCTAGGGTAAAACACAAACACGCGCAAATCCTCTAAGCCGGTACGTTCGATAGTGCCGATCTCCTCCACTGTGTCCTTCGTTCGGATTACTTCAC
>SYEN01000204.1 GCA_005800795.1 Burkholderiales bacterium
CGTCGCCGAGCATGATCGGCATGTTGCTGAATTGCACGGGCTCGGCTGTCAGCAATGCTGCGCACATATGTTTGAGCGCGGCGTTTTTCGCGCCGACTTCGCCACCTGAAACCGGCGCATCGACGTAGTCACAACCCAGATCGTTGATTTTTTTTGCGAAGGCTTTGGTGTCCATCGGCGAGATCGAGCTCATGTCGATCACTGTTTTACCTTTGCTCAGGCCTTCAGCGACACCGTTGCTGCTGAACAGCACTTTTTCCACGTCAGGCGTATCCGGCACCATGGTGATGATGAAGTCGGCTTTCTGTGCGACTACTTTTGCGTTTGCGCACGCCTTGCCGCCAGCATCCGTGAGTTCTTTGGGCACGCCGCTGCGTGAGGTCAAAAACAGCGTGTGGCCGCCCTTGATGAGGTTTGCAGCCATGGGTTTGCCCATGATGCCGAGTCCGATGAAACCGATGTTGCTCATGCCCGTCTCCTTGTGTGGTGACAGCAATTTTGCCACAGAGCGTGCGGAAATAGCGTGGCCAGTTGTGGTACCGTATCGGCGAGGAGAAATAACATGAAAAAACGTTTTACATCGGCAGCGATGCCCGTTGCGCTGGCGGCTTTGGTGTCGTTGATTCCCCTTGGGGCGTTGGCACAGGAATACCCCGTCAAAGCCATTCGTATTGTCACCTCACCCATCGGCGGGGGCAACGATTTCCCTGCGCGTTTGATCGCCGCAGCGATCACGGGGCCGCTGGGCCAGCAGATCGTCGTTGACAACCGGCCGACGGTGTTGATCGCTGATATCGTGGCCAAGTCGCCGCCCGACGGCTACACGCTTTTGCTCTCGGGCAGCGCACACTGGATCGGCCCTTTGGTGGAAAAGGTGAACTACGATCCGATTCGCGATTTTCAGGCTCTGACGCTGGTGGATCGTTCGCCGAATATTCTGGTGGTGCACCCATCCCTGCCGGCAAAAACCGTGAAGGACATGATTGCGTTGGCCAGGGCACGTCCGGGTGATCTTAATGTAGCTGTCGGTGGCCCCGGCAGCTCCAACTACGTGGCGGCGGTTTTGTTTAGTCACATGGCGGGCGTGACCGTGACGCGCATCCCGTACAAGGGCAACGCCCCGGCAATGACCGCGCTGATCTCCGGTGAGGTGCAAGTCATGTTTTCATCAGCGGGCGCGGCGGCGCCGCACATGCAGTCGGGGCGGCTTCGGGCGCTCGGCGTGAGCAGCCCGCAACCGTCGCCGCTGGCTCCCGGCGTGCCCAGCATCGGCGCCGCAGTGCCGGGTTATGTGTCGGAAGTGCTACATGCGATGTTCGCCCCCGCCAAAACGCCGCCAGCCATCGTCGCAAAACTCAATACCGAGATACACCGCTACCTGCGCAGCCAGCAGGCGAAGGATATATTTATCCGGGCGGGGATTGATCCTTCTCCTTCGACACCGGAAGAGTTGGTGGAGATCATGAATTCAGAGGTGACGCGGCTTTCGAAGGTGATGAAGGCGGCAGCTGGGAAGTAGCTTGCTCACTGCACGCTGGTGACACGCTTCTGTCGTTCCAGCGAAGGCTGGAACCTGAGTTTTAACGAGATTTAAGTGCATGCATTTGCGCGGTCAAAGATACTTCTTAACTCAACCGAACCCTGCATCCGCCGTAGTCAGCAGCCTGTACTCACATCCCATCCACTCGATGTAACCTTTCCTATCAAGCAAGCCTAGTCTGGTTGAAGTAAATCGTGCCCACGCGGATTACAACATCGCCTACTGCTGATGGTGGACACGCTAAGCTATGCTTTACCACGCTACAACCGCCGCGCTATTCCACGCTAACCAGTTTCCCAAACAACCCCATAAACTCCACCACCGGTACCAGCAGTTTGCCATTCACATTCTGTACCGGCACGGACAGCACGCGCTGATCCACGCGCGGGTCGCTGGCGGCAGCGCGGGCTTTGCCGTCTATGGTGTCGCCAGCGTGGATGGTGAGGATAGTGCGCGATCTCGCTGTGCTGGCTCGTCGGGCAGGTGACGGTGTCTCGCGTACTGGCAGCACGCTGGAGGAAGCGGCGGCCTACATCCGGGCGGAAACGGCAAAGTGGGGCAAGGTATTGCGCGATGCCGGTATCAAGCCCAGGTGAGCGGCCCTGCGGGCCACGGCTTCCTGCGCTTGACCTGCGAGTGCTGTGACGCATTGTAGAGGCGCGTAGAAGCGGCCAACGTAAAAAAGGCCTCCAATGGACCGCGCTCTGCGCTGCGGATACAGTGGGGTTCATGCAAAAACGAGGTTTGAAATTCCTATAGCATTGTGTGCCGCAAGCAGAACAAGAAAAAGGGTAGGGACGATGCTGGACCGCCAGGCGTGTGGCAAACAGAGCAACGCTGCGGCGCCTTGTGGGTAGGGCATATTTTACGAACATAGCTTTGGCGTTACTCGAGACGCCAAGCGCGCGTTAGACTATTTCGAGCGCGCTGGCGGGCAAGGACATCTGTCAGCTGAAATCTGTGCAAAGCGTGTGCAGCGCCTATTGGCCAACCAATCGCCCGGTAAATGTGGGGGCAAGAAAATTGAGCGCGGTGCGCGGTGGCAGGTTGTGCCTGCGCGTCATGCGCGCAAGCCGCTACCGTAAGCGGCTTAGACTTCGCGTTGCGCCTGTTGCAGCGCCAACGGCGTCAACACCTCGCGGCGCGCGCCGAGGTGCTCTCCGATGTGGTGCGCCGCGCTGTAGAGCATTTCTGGCGGCGCAATATGCCCGTCAAAAATACCCGGGCTGTTCTGATGCCTGATACGCGGTGCATCTCTAAACCCGTGCGTGATAAACAACGCCGTGGGTTCGCCTTTGCGTGCATGTAGTTGGCTGGGCAAGCGGGGATCGTGTCAGCGCGCGGCGTCAGCTTTGATCCCCGCTGTGGCTATCAGTTTGGCCCATTTGGCGAGTTCGTTGCGGATGAATTCGCGGCACGCTTCCGGCGTTGAGCCTTCAATTTCGAAGCCCTGTTGATCCAGTCTGGCGCGCACGTCGGGCACGTTCATCGCCTTGATGGTTTCGCTGTTGAGCCGGCGCACGATGGCGCCGGCCAGCCGCGCCGGGCCCATTAGCGCGTACCACTGATTGGTGTCGAAGCCGGGCAGACCGCCTTCCGCCACCGTGGGAATATCAGGCACGATGAGCGAACGCTTCAGGCCGCTCACCGCCAGCGCGCGCAGCTTGCCGGCGCGGGTATGCGGCAGTGCGGCAGGCAGACTGGAAAATGCGAAATGGACATGGCCACCCAGAAGATCGATCAGCGCTAGACCCGCGCCCTTGTGCGGCACGTGAATGAATGTCACGCCGCTCATCTGCGCCAGCAGCACTGCCGATAAATGCGTGGCGCTGCCAAAGCCCGCCGAGGCATACGTAATCTGTCCCGGCTTCGCGCGTGCCATTGCAACCAGTTCCTTGATCGAACTCGCGGCAAACGAAGGATGCGAGGTCACGATATTCTGTGATACCGCCATGTGCGTAATGGCGGTGAAATCATTCAGCGCGTCGTACGGCAGTTTGCTCATCGCCGGGTTGATGCCATGAGATGCGGCGTAAGCGAGAAACCAGGTGTAGCCATCGGGTGCGGCGCGCGCTGCGAGTTCTCCAGCGATCGCACCGCTGGCACCGCCGCGATTGTCGGCAACCACAGATTGCCCCATCTGCTCAGACATTTTCTGGCCGACGAGACGGCCGATGTAATCCGCGCCGCCCCCCGGCGGCAGCGGAATGATCAGGCGTATGGGCCGGACGGGATACCCCGCCGTTGAATTGTGTGTCGCCGCACCTTGAGCGTTTGCGGTAACTGGGCGGGCTGCGGCAGTTGCGACCACCAGAACGATGGGGGCTATTGCGCGCAAGAGGCGGTGTGGCCGCCAGCGCGCGCCAGATTTGATGCGTTTCATGTCATCGCACCGCGTATCAGCACACGCGGAATCAGTCGAGAGATCGGATTCAAGGGCTTTGTTTCTCATATTGGATTCACGAGCGATGATCATACTCGTAAGCTCGTGCGTTCGCCCACTCTCGAAGCACTCGGCCCGCAAAAAGGCCCGTGACGTCGTCTATAAAAAACCAACATTGATCGGTAGGGATCGGCGCATCGCGCGCCACACGCTATCAGACGAATGCAAGCGCTGGGCGCGCATCAAGACGAATTGAATCTATTGCGGCTTTTTGTTGCGCGAGGTGAAAAACCCGCGCAGCCGCCGGTTCGGCGTATCGGTCTGAAACGTCACGCTGAATGCCGTAATGCTTTGCTGGATGTCCGCCGTGACCTTGGGTTCCAACCAGCTTTCGATCAGGCGTTTCTGTGTGCGTATCGCAGCGGGTTCCGCGCGCAGGATGTCGGCGATGATGGGCGCCATCGCCGCATCGAGTTCAGCACTGGGCGCAACCGCTTGCAAGAAGCCGATGCGTTCCGCCTCCTGTGCATCGATGAGGTGACCGCGATACAAGAGTTCACGTGTGCGGCCCCACCCGATCAGGCCCGGCAGCAGCCTCGCCTCGATCACCGAGGGCAGGCCCACTTGCACTTCGGGCATGCCATAGCGGCTGGTGCTGGACCCCACGCGCAAATCACACGAAGCCGCGAGTTCCATCCCCGCGCCGAGGCAAAGCCTGTCGATACGCGCGATGCTAGGCACCGGCAAGGCGCGAAAGAGATCACATGCCGCATGCAGTTGGCTGATAAACCCGCGCGCCGCAGGGCTGTCCAGCGCCGCCATTTCGTTGATGTCAGCGCCGCCGATAAAGCCCCTGTCCGGAGCGCCGGTCACCACGATCAAACGCAGAGCAGCGTCGTTGCGCAGTTGTTCACCCACTGACACAAGCTCATCCATCATGGCGCAGCTGATCAGATTCACCGGCTTGTGGCCATGCAGGGTCAGCGTGACGACACCGCCTTCACGGGTTACCTCTACACGCCGTGGGGAATGTGTCATTACGATTACTCGATCTACATCTTGCGTTCCTTCACCAGGCGCGCGTATTTCTTCACCTCGGCGGCGAGCAATGTGCCCAGTTCCTCGGGCGTACTCGCCATGATGACGAATTCCTCGACCCGCGTACGCTGCGCCATGTCGGGCGATCGCAGAACATCTCTGAGCCGGGCATTCAGTATGTTGACCACGGCGCGCGGCGTGCCCTTGGGCGCCACCATCCAGTGCCAGGCAGAGAAATCATAACCGGGCACGCCACTTTCCATGACCGTGGGCACCTCGGGCATCGAGAACGCGCGCTTGGCGCCGGTGACCGCGATGGCGCGCATGCGGCCCGTGGCGACATGTTGGGTGGCTCCGGCGACCGCCAGGAAACTCAAATCGATTTCGCCGCTCATGATGGCGATGTTGACGGGCCCGCCACCCTTGAAATGCACCGGCGACATGATGGCGCCGGTCTGCATGCTGAAAAGCTCGGCGCCAATATGCGGGTTGCTACCGGAGCCAGCCGTACCGTAGTTAAGCTGGCCCGGCCTGGCCTTGGCGAGTGC
>SYEN01000205.1 GCA_005800795.1 Burkholderiales bacterium
AATGTTGGTCTGAAATGCGATGCTGTCGATGACGCCGATGATGTCGGCAATCTGGCGCGATGATTCGGCGATGCCTTCCATGGTAGTGACGACACCGCGCACGGTTTCGCCACCACGTTGCGCTACAGCGGACGCACCTTGCGCCACCGTGTTGGCGCGTTCGGCGCTCGCAGCGTTATGTTTGACGGTGGTTGTGAGTTCTTCCATGCTTGAGGCGGTTTCTTCGAGCCCGGCCGCCTGTTCTTCGGTGCGTGCCGACAGGTTCTGATTGCCCTGAGCTACTTGTTGCGAACTCTCACCGATGGTTGAAGCTCCGTCGCGCACACGTGCCACGATGTCGTGCAGCCCGCTGATGAACTGATTCAGCGATGCGCTCAGGTCTCCAAACTCGCCTTTCATCACCGGCAGCTGGAAGGTGAGGTCGCCCGATCCTGCGCGCAGATCATCCACCGCGCGTTGCACGCGGTCGATCGAGTGAGAGGTGTTGCGATAGACCGCCACGCCCAGAACCAGCATCACAATGACACCTGCCAGCGTCACGCCCATTACCGCCAGCTCCGAAAGACGCGTAGCATCATCCACAGCCTGTTTACGTTGCTTGACCTGCTCTTCGAGCTTGTCGCTCAATGCGGCCATCGGCTTCTCGAGTGCTTCAAACGCATCCTGAAAACCCTTGAGTCTGGGTATGATTTTCTCAATGTCGCCGGCGCCGGCGGCCATCTCCTCGGCGGTTCGTATATACGCTTCCAGCGGACCTTGCAGCGCCTTGAGGCTGCCGCGCAACTCGTCATCCAGCTCAAGCTTGGCATTGGCGGCAATGCGTTCCTTGAGATTTTGGGCGTGCTCGGCGAGTTCTTTTTGCACGCCCTTGAGGTGATCGGCATCGTTGCGCATGCTCGACAGCACGGCCTCGTACACGTCGCCGCGCAGGGCATCGTGCATCATGTCCGCTTCGCTGTGATTGCGCAATACGGTGGTATGCATCGTATTGGCATCGAGCGCCACATCGACCTTGAGTTTTGAATACACGCTCAACGCGCCGGTGATCAGCACCAGCAGAATGCTGGTGACGACGAGCAGTATCAATTGTGTCCGAATTTTCATGCGTTTACCGTACGGATTGCGGGATTTCGCTGCTCCCGAACCTAGTTTAAAACGGAATGCCAATAAGCGCCTTGAACACGCGTCTATCGGAGATTGCGGTCCGGCCGTGGCCGACGCTCAAGTGAATTTCGAAGTGCCATTTGGTCTTAACATCCATCATCAGATACGTAGTTTGCTCGGCCCGCGAGGTTAAGATGGGTCGCGATAGTCAGCCGAACGATGAATTATGTTTACGTCCAAAGCGAATTCGTCGATGAACACTACTATTTTCTTCTGGGCGGCCAAGACGGAAACGGGCTTTACACCCATGACTACCGCAAGTGTGAGTCTACCCGCCGCTCTTCGTATAACCCATTTCACAAATAGCTACGTGTTTACAGATAGACAGTCGAGTTTACTTGCTATGTGATCCGCACTGAGTGTTGATGGGTGATAATTTGCAAAATTGGCACAAGTAAGGTGGTCAATGCGGCTGCCTGTGTCTAAGCACTGGCGCTAAATGCTGCTCGGGGTTAACCTGAGCAGCAATGCACAACGCTGACCCATTCGTGCTGCCCGAAGGCATACGCCCCGCGATATCACGCGAGGCGCTGGCGGCCTTGCCGGTACACCGCTACGAAGGCCCGGTATGCGTGGTGACCACGCGCACCGAACTCAATAGTGCGCTGGCGGATATCCAGCAGGAATCGGTAGTCGGCTTTGATACTGAAACCCGGCCGGCGTTCAAGAAGGGCGAGCGTTACGACCCGGCGCTGGTGCAGGTGGCCACCGCGCGCTGCGTGTATCTGTTTCAATTGCGGCGGGTGGACGTGATTCCGGGCTTGGCCGACATGCTGGCCGAGCCGCGCATCGTCAAGGCGGGTGTGGCAGTGGCGCGCGATCTAAAGGAATTGAAGGAAGTCTTCGCGTTTGCCGAAAAAAATGTGGTCGATCTGGGTGTGATCGGGCGCAAATATGGCCTGGAGCAAACCGGCGTGCGCAATCTTGCGGGCATCTTTTTGGACTACCGTATCACCAAGGGCGCGCGCACCTCGAACTGGGCAGCCACCGCGCTCACCCCCGCGCAGATCGCCTATGCCGCGACGGACGCGTGGATCGGGCGCGAGCTGTATCTGTGTTTCAAGCGGCTGGCGCTGGTGCGGTAAAATCGCCGCGACCGCCTGTACCACCGCGGCACATCTCAATCTCGCTCATCACGACTATTTCGCTCAATAAGCAAAGGGAGAACACTGCAATGGCATTTCGACGCGTCGTAACCGGCTTTAACAAGGACGGCAAAAGCTGCATCAAATGGGACAGCAACATCGAGCCTAAAAACCTGCGCCCCGGCTTTGACAATGTGCCGATGTGGGCCACCAAGAAGCTGCCCGCAGAAACCGTACAAGACGATCCGAACACCTGGGAACTCGGCACCAGCCTCGCGGGCGGCTCGGTATTTCGCTTTGGCGTGTACACGCCCGGTAACGTCGCGCGCTGGCACGCCACCGACTCGGTCGATTACGCGATCTGCATTTCCGGCCAGATGCGCATGGAACTGGAAGAAGGCGCCGTGGTGCTCAATCCCGGTGACGTGGTGATTCAGCGCGGCACCAATCACAACTGGGTGGTTCAAGGCAACATACCGTGTGTGATGGCCTACGTGTTGATTGCCACCGAAGGCGCAAAAACCACTGGCTGGAGCGAAAACAACAACGCCAATCACGGACATTAAAAATCTTTTAAAAACAAATACTTATGACATCCCGGCGATTGGCGTCGGGACAGGTGGCCTGCACGGAACCGTTTACCTTGCCACGTGGGCGGATAGGCAGGTAGGCGGTTTTTTTTCGCGGTCGCGCTCCTGCTGGTGGCGACATCGGCCTCGGCGCTGGATTGCCGTCATCAGTAAAGCTACCGTGTTGCTTTTGCATTAAAGTGCGGCGCTCTTTCAACTTTGTTGCGATAGCGCCATGGCGAAATCAATTCTGCTAAAACCGGTTTTCCTGGGGGCTTGCCTCACCACCTTGATGGCTTGCAGCCTGGCTGCCCATGCCCACGGCTTCTGGTTTGCCCAGCGCTCCGGTGAAATGGCGCTGATCTACGGCCACGGCGCCGAAGACCTCGACATGATCAAGCGTCATGACAAGGTGAGAAATTACGCCGCCTACGACGGCGCGCTGGGGCCGGTTAAAAGCGAGTTGAAGAAAACGGATCACCTGCTGATTGCCGACCGGCAAGCCAAACCGGCCGTGTTCGCCGCCGTGCTGGACAACGGCTACTGGAGCAAGGGCGCGGACGACAAATGGGTGGGCAAAGGTAAGGACGAAGTACCGGGCGCAAAAACGTCCGGGCGATATGTGAAGTACACCGTGTTTATCCACGCGCCGCTCACCAAACCTCTGGGCGCGTTGCCAGATCAAGTGCTGCAAATCGTACCGGTGTCCTTGAAGCTGCCGCAGCACATGAACGACACGATGACGGTACGCGTGTTGTTCAATGGCAAGCCGGTGGCCGGCGCCAAGGTAATCCGCGATGCGGTGACCGATCCGGACGCGAAGCCCATGGTATCCGCGCGCGACGGCACGGTGACATTTCGCGTGCGCAATCAGGGCTTGAATGTCGTCGGCGCGCATTTCGAATCGCCGCCGGACAACCCGGCCAAGGCGGACAAGATTGGCCACTTCGCCACGCTGGCGTTTGTGCTGGAACACGGCCCCGAATAATCCCTGAAATCCATGAAAACCAAGAAATGAAAACGCAACTTTCAATATTGAACGCCGCCGTACTCGCTACATTCACCAGTCTTGCCACCACGCCACCGCAAGCGCTCGCGCAATCACAGACCACCACCCTGCCCACCGTCGAAGTGGTGGGCCGCCAGCAGTCAGGGACTTATCACGCGGAAGAAGCCACGGGCACAAAAAGCGAATTACCGCTACGCGAGCTGCCACAGGCCGTGCGCGTGATGTCACGCCAGACACTCGATGATCTGGGCGCAATACGTCTTGACGACGCGCTCGATTACGTCGGCGGCGTTTCGCGCCAGAACCACTTTGGCGGCCTGTGGGACAACATTGCCATTCGCGGATTGGCTGGCGATATCAATAACGGTATGTCATTGTTATTAAACGGTTTTTCCGGAAACCGTGGTTTTAACGCACCGCGCGATATGGCCAACGTCGAACGTATCGAGTTTCTGAAAGGCCCTGCCGCATCGCTGTACGGCACCAGCGAGCCCGGTGGCACGCTGAACATAGTCACCAAGAAGCCGCTGTGGAAATCGGGCCATTCGCTGGAAGGCTACGTCGGCAGCTACGATTTCTACCGCTTTACACTCGACAGTACCGGCCCCATCACACAAAACTTTGCCTACCGCCTGAACGCCGCGTTTGAAGATCGCGGCAGCATCCGGGATTTTATCGATACGCAGCGCACGCTGTTCGCTCCGGCATTTACGTGGAAGATTACCAACGCCACAAGGCTGGATTACAGCGGCGAATGGCTGCGCCACAGAACGCCGCTTGATCGCGGTGTGGTGGCCATCAACAATCAGCTGGGCGTGGTGCCACGCGAGCGTTTTCTGGGTGAACCCGCCGACGGCAAGGTCGAGGTGGAAAACTACACCCACCAACTGGTGTTGGAACACGATTTCAATACACGCTGGACAGGGCGCATGGCCGCCTCTTACAAGACCGGCTCGCTCTACGGATTCTCCACCGAACCACAGCCCACGCTGCAGGCCGACAACCGTACGCTGCGCCGCCAGCGGCGTTTCCGCGACTACGACTCCGACGACATCACGCTGCAAGGTGAGCTCACCGGTCGCTTTACCACCGGGGCGGTGCGTCACGAGTTGCTGCTGGGCGCCGAGGGTTACCGCTTCCGCATCGATCAGTTGCTGAACCGCGTGAACCCGACAAACGCGGCGCCCTACGCCATCGACGTACTGGCGCCTGTGTATGGCCAGCCGCAGCCGATACCCCTGCCCAACACCAACACGCACGAGGAGCAGACCAATCTCGCGTTTTATGTGCAGGACACGATCAAGCTCGGCGCGCGCTGGCGGCTTCTGGTAGGCGTGCGGCAGGATCGGTACGATCAGGAGTTGTTCAACCGCCGCACCAATGTGCTGACCACGCAATCACCGGACGCCACCTCGCCGCGCGCGGGCTTGAGCTTTCTCGCCACACCGACATGGACGCTGTTCGCCAACGCAGGCAAGTCTTTCCGCCCCAATACCGGCTCGAATGCCACAGGCGTGGCGTTTGATCCCGAATCGGGCAAAGCCTTCGAGGCCGGCGCGAAGTGGGAAGCTGCGGATAAAACACTGGGCGCCACGCTCGCATTTTTCGACATCCGCAAGAAAAATGTGCTGACGGCAGACCCAGCCAACGCGGGATTTTCCATTGCCACGGGCGAAGTGCGCAGCCGCGGCATGGATTTCGATCTTACCGGTCAACTCACACGTGCGCTGCGCATTAACGCGAGCTTCACCTACAACGAGGTTTACGTCACCCAGGACAACACGCTGGAAGTCGGCGGGCGGCTGCTAAACGTGCCGCGTGTGAACGGCAGCGTGCTGCTGGTGCATGAGGGGGCGTTGGGCCAGGGGCGTTATGGCCTCGGCGGCGGCCTCACCCACAGCGGCAAACGCCTGGGCGAGGCGCGCACGCAAGCGCAGGCCAACACCGGCGTCGCTCCCTTCGATTTGCCGCAATATACGTTGGCCAAGTTGGTAGCGTATTGGCGCATGAATCGCACGCTGCGCTTGTCGCTCGACGTGGATAATCTCTTCGATAAAACCTACTACACCAATTCCTTTCAGCGTACGTGGGTTGCGGTGGGCGCACCACGCACGGTGACGCTGGGCGCACAGTTGAAATTTTAAATCCGCACGGATCCTGTCGTAATGGAAATCACCCGCGCATTAGCGTGCCCCTGTTGCATCGGGTAGAGACAGGTGAAATCCAGATAGCCCCGATCCATGACGTAAACCGAGTTGGGTTTCAGCACCAGCACGTCGAGCAAACACGGTCTTGATCGTGTGAACCGCTGGGCGCTATGCTGGCGAGCTCGTTCACCATCACTGCAACTTCTTAGCCTGCATCGAACGATACCCGAGCCGAGACCTTGAGTGCTCGAATGGCCACTGACCGCTTCTCATCTATTAGCGCGCCTGACTTGAGCGCTCAGTTCACATCCCAGAAGCAGAGGTGTCCGCTCGCATCGCCGCCGAGCAGACCAAGGTGTTCGGGATGCCAAGCCAGTGCGGTGACCTCGTCCTTGAGGTGGGCATAGCGGGTAGGCTGCGTACCCCGGCGCGGCTCCCAAAGCAGGACCGTTGGGTCTAGTGATCCGCTCGCAAGGACGCCCTTCCGGGGACTAAACGCGAGGCGTGTGCAGATTTTTTTGTGTCCCTCTAGATGAATGGGCCGCGTCCCCTCGGGACCCTTGCCGCGAAAGTCCCACACCGTGACGTGTGAGTCGCCCGCGGTTGCGAGCAACTTCGATTCGCTGTCCCAGGCCAGCGCCTTCGGTTTGGACAGATAACCGCTCATCTGTGAATCGTTGCCGGATGCAAGGCGCCAGAAGTGGACTGAGTTGTCCTGGCTCCCGCACGCGATGACTTTTGCATCCGGGCTCCAGGCGAGTGAGATGAGCGAGCCCTTCCACTCCAGACGCCGCGCCTTCGCGCCGGATACGAATGGCCAAATGTAGACTCCGCCGTAACAAGTTGCGGCGAGGGCGGTGCCATCGGCGCGCCAGGCGAGATCGCTCACCGTGCTCGGCAGCGGCTCGATTTCGAGCGGCAGTTCGTCGCTGCTGGTCCAGACGCGAACCTTGCGTCCAGCAGCAGTTGCGATGCGCCCGCCGGACGGCGCCCAGGAAACGTGCTCGACCCACTGCGCCCCGCCGCCTGGCAGCTCGCGAAGAAGGTCACCGTTGGCGCTCCAGAGTTTGGCGTTAGGTTCCTGTCCACACGTTGCGAACTGGGTGCCGTCGGGTGAGAGACTCACGCCGAATACGCCACCCTCATGTGCGAGATGGCGAAAACGTTCGCAACCGGTTTCAAGCTCAATGCCGAGCACTTGGCCGTCCCCGGCGCCGGCAATGGCGAGACGCCCATCCTTCGAAATACCCAACGCCGCCACGTAATCGCCCGCGTCACACTTCCAGCGCTGCGCAAGCGCTGTTTTCCCGCGCAGCGCATCCAGCGTCAAGCCAGGCATTGCGTGAATTCCCGTGTGAGCGCTTCACGGTCAAGCTTTCTGCCAATGAAGACCAAATCGTTCGTACGCGGCGCGGTGCCCCAAGGCCGATCCTCGCGCCCGTCAAACAGCATGTGCACGCCCTGGAAGACAAAGCGATTGTCAGCACCCTTTATGTTGAGTATGCCCTTCATGCGAAAGATGTCCGTACCTTGCTCCTGCAGCAGCTTTGAAATCCACTTGTTGAGGCGTTTGTTGTCGAGTTCGCCTTCAAGGTGGATACCCACAGATGTCACTTGTTCGTCGTGAGTGTGTCCGGCGGCGAACTCGCGCTCCGCGACCGCCGTCATCGGCGACTTGTCCCAGAGCAGGCGCAAGCCGAATTCAGAAGGCAGGTGTTGCGTGTAGAGGCCGATGCGTCCCGCCTTCGGCGCACGAAGGGTGAAATGTTTCGTTCCCGCGCTTTGCAGCTGAAGGGATGCCGCTTGCGAGGCGCCGGCCTCGATGACCGAGGAAGCAGTCGTCTCCAGCGACGCCTCGGACCAGATGCGCAGCGCGCGCTCGGCGGCGGTCTTGTCGTGCGCCTGCTCTCCATCCGCAAGGTATGCGGTCACCAGGTTCATGGTCGGGTCGGGCCCATCGTTCAGCTCCAGACTGTAGGTACCCTCCTTAACCTCGAAGGTGCCTGCCCATTCGAACGGATACTCGGGCTCGAGAAGGGCTGGCTTCTGCGCCACGGCGCGGTCGAGATCAAAACCGCCGACGTCGAGTACTGCGGGGATCGGAACGTTTGCATTTTGGGCGCGCAGCACCTTGGCCATCGAGTTCATGCTCTTGACCCGGCGCTCCAGGACCTCGAGCTCGCTCTCGCTAACGAGGTCGGTCTTGTTCAGGATGAGCACGTCCGCGAACGCGATTTGCTCCTTGCACTCGTTCGAATCGTCGATGTGCAGTTGAACGTGCTTGGCGTCAACGAGCGTGACAATGCCGTCGAGCGAAAACAGTTCGCGCAGGTCATCGTCGACGAAAAACGTCTGCGCGACCGGACCAGGATCGGCCATGCCCGTGGTTTCGACGAGGATGTGGTCGAACTTGTCGCGGCGTTTCATCAGATTGCCGAGGATG